>CAYWUO010000224.1:0-3143 GCA_964461285.1 uncultured Pirellulales bacterium | reverse complement strand
GCCGCTGGCTCTGAGCCGGGGATGAGGATTGTTCCTTTCCGCGGAGATTATTACGAGCTAACGGAGGCAGCAAAAGAGAAGGTCAAGGCCCTTATTTATCCCGTTCCGGACCCTGCTTTTCCTTTTTTGGGAGTTCATTTTACACGCAAAATTGATGGGGCGGTCGAATGCGGGCCAAATGCGGTTTTTTCATTCAAGAGAGAAGGTTACGGAAAAACCGATTTTAGCTTTAGAGACAGCTGGGACTCACTTTTTTATCGAGGGACATTGAAGATGTTTTTCAAAAACTGGCAATATGGCCTGGGTGAGTATGCAAAGGCCTTTTGCAAGAGATGGTTTCTGACGCAACTGCAGCGGCTTATTCCTTCGCTTGAAGCTCATGACATACGACCCGGTAATGCCGGCGTGCGTGCCCAGGCGGTTGGTCCGAGGGGCGAGGCGATTGATGATTTCAGGATAGAAAAGCGGGCAAATTTCATCCACGTTTTGAACGCCCCGTCACCGGCTGCGACTGCTTCGCTGGCCATCGGCGAATACATAAATGAAATCGCCACAGAATACTTTAAGCTCGAAGATTGAACTTTGATTAGGCCGGCTCTGATTGCAATTGATAAAGAGGTATCGGGCATCCGGTTTGTTCGCGGTAGTGGAATCAAGCTCACGCGGAAATGACAGATAACTATGGTAAAAATTAGGACCGATAGTTTGTTTGAGGCGGAGCAGGCTGAGGAAACGGTCTGTCATTATATAATTCGTGTGGCGTTTGAAACGGCGGCGGACAGGGAGTTCGATTATTTGGTGCCGGACGAAATCTGGCCTATTGAAGTGGGCCAGAGAGTCGAAGCTCCCTTCGGGAAAAAAGATAAACCACAAATTGGTTTTTGTGTTGAAACAGACATTGGCAACAGAGAACACAGAGAAAAAGAAAAAAAATATAAGCTTAAGAAAGTATCTAAAGTTGTTGATAAGGAACCGTTGTTAGATTCTGAGCTGATGGAGCTGGCGCGGTGGATTAGCAGTTATTATGTTTGTCCATTAGGCCAGGTTTTGTCTGCAATGGTGCCGGGCGCGGTGAAAAAGGCAGCAGGCGTTAAAACGCAGAGGTGCATTTATCTTGCAATTAATTCCGGTGATATTGAAGAAACTATCAGACAACTCAGGGGCAAAAAGCAAAAGCACATTGTAGATTTCCTGCAGGGCAGGGGGGCTTTCAATATAGAAACGGCCTTAGAGTCTAAGGAGGTTTTAGAAGCAGTCAATTGTACGAATGAGCCAATAAAAAGATTAGCTGAAAAACAGATTATTAAAATAACCGAGAAGACAATTTTAATATCTTTGCCTGCCATACCGAGGGGAATGGCGATACAGACACAAGGCCGGATTATTCCAAACGAAGACCAGCAAAAGGCACTGGACTTTTTCAAAGCGAAGATAGATTCAGGGCAATTCGGCGTTACGCTCCTGCACGGTGTTACCGATAGCGGTAAGACTGAGCTGTACATAAGGGCAATCGAGCTGGTTTTACAGAAAGGCAGGGGGGCAATCATGTGCTTGCCGGAAATTGCCCTTACGACACAGACCGTTCAGCGATTCAGTGCGAGATTCAAAAAAATAGCGGTAATGCATTCGCGATTAACCGCTGCCCAGCGAAACGTGCAGTGGCAGAAAATAAAGGCCGGCCGGGCGGATGTAGTCATCGGGGCACGTTCGGCTGTTTTTGCACCGCTGCCGAAGCTCGGACTTATCGTCGTCGACGAGGAGCATGAGACGAGCTATAAGCAGGATACCGCGCCGCGATATCACGGCAGAGACGTGGCGATAAAACGAGCACAATTAGCTGATGCCCATTGCATATTAGGAAGCGCTACGCCGTCGCTGGAGACGTTGTCTAACTGCCGGAGAAAAAAATATTTCAGCCTGGTACGACTGCCCAAAAGGGTAATGGACCTGCCGATGCCTGAGATGAAATTGGTCGACTTACGGCAGGGGAGTTTCACGCAAAAAGGAATCAATTTGATAAGTGAGCCGCTGGCTGAGAGTTTGAAAGAAGTCCTGAAGAAAAATGAGCAGGCAATTTTACTTTTGAATAGACGCGGTTACAGCAATTTTGTTTTCTGCCCATCCTGCAAACATACTTTGCACTGCAGAAACTGTAATGTTACATTGACCTTTCACAAATCAGAGGCCTTCGCTGGCGACCGGTTGCGAACAGTTACCGGAAAACACTTAAAACACGGTTATGCTGTATGTCATTATTGTCTGGCACAAACGCTTGTGCCTGAGAAATGTCCTGTTTGCGGTAAGGCAATGGCGATGATTGGTCTTGGCTCACAACGGCTGGAGGAGGAGCTGGCCGGAAAGTTTCCGGAAGCTCGAACATCGAGAGTTGACAGTGATTCTATGCGGGGCAAAGACTATTACCATGTATTGAGAGATTTCGGTGAAGGTCGAATCAGTATATTGGCAGGCACGCAGATGTTGGCTAAGGGATTGCATTTTCCGAATGTTACATTAGTTGGCATCATCAACGCCGATACTTCACTTTATCTGCCGGATTTCAGGGCAAACGAAAGGACATTCCAGTTGATTTCCCAGGTGGCCGGCCGGGCCGGGCGTTCTGCGAAAAAAGGTACGGTATTTGTTCAGACGTTTTTGCCGAATCAGCCGGCGATACAGTTTGCCTTAAAAGGAGATTTTGACGGTTTTGTTAAGGAGGAATTGAAGCATCGAAAGGCCTGCAACCTGCCGCCGTTTTGGCGATTGGCGGCTATCATAATGCGGGACAGAAATTTCGACAAGCTCGAAACCGCCAGTAAGGTGATGCGCGAAAGGATAGACTGGATTGTCGAACGTGATGGATTAGATGTGGTTATTCGAGGGCCGATGCCGGCGGTGATAAGCCGAATCCAGCGTTTTCACCGGATGCAGATAATTATCCAGACCCCACAGCCGGAGACTATACAAAAATTGTTTGCAGGCCTGCGGGCGACGAAGCCGGTTCGGCCGGCTGTAAAAGTTGCAATAGATATAGACCCTGTAAATTTATTGTAGGTTGCAATTTAGAAGTGGATGTGCTATATTTTGCATAGCCGGGGAGTAGCTCAGTTTGGCCAGAGCGCTGCGTTCGGGACGCAGAGGTCGCA
>CAYWUO010000223.1:0-3153 GCA_964461285.1 uncultured Pirellulales bacterium | reverse complement strand
TAAAAGCGGTATGACCGTCATAAAACTCAGTGATAGAAGCAAGGAGACGATAATCGCGCTGACGACGACAACGATAATCCTCGGCCATTGAGGCCAGATATATTTAAATACTCGTTTAAAACTCTTCATTTTTTAATTTTCCACTATTGATTAAATCCTGAATACCTTAACAAGCCAGGACCTTTAGGTCAAGCTGAAATACTATTGACCGAAAGCGTTATTTCTGTTAGCTTTATTTCCTTTTAAGGGACAAAAGGAAATGAAAATCGACACTTTTATTTTGGGTGCGTATGAAACCAACTGCTATATTCTGCGCGAAGGCGAAACAGATAAAGATTGTTTGATTGTCGATGTGGGCCTGGAGCCGGGCAGGTTAATAGATTTTTTACGTCAAAAAAAATTAAACTCGATTGCAGTTGTTTTAACTCACGGCCACATAGACCACATTGCGGGCGTTGCTGCACTGCGCACCGAGTTTCCTAAGATGAGGGTTTACACCCATAAACTCGATGCCAAAATGCTCACAGATGCCCAAAGCAATCTTTCCGCTATGACGGGAGAAGTGTTTACTACCAAGCCGGCTGATTTGGTTGTCGAGGACACAGGTATAATTGAAGAAGCCGGCATTAGATTTGAGGTACTTCATACTCCCGGCCATACGCCGGGCGGTATATGTTTGTATTCAAAAGATGAGGGCCTTGTTTTTACTGACGATGCGTTGTTTGCGGATTCGATTGGTCGAACGGACTTTGCGGATGGCAATATGGCCCAGTTGGTCAATGGCATAAGGGAAAAGCTTTTTACCCTGCCAGATAACACCATCGTTTACCCCGGCCACGGCCCAAAATCTACGATTGCGCAGGAAAAAGCCCACAATCCTTTTTTTCAATGACCACTTCGTGCTGTTTGTCGTTCAGCAATATAGCAAATGTTAAGCCCTATAACCGGAACGCTCTTGTCCTAAAGTCGGGGACAAACATAAAAGGCGAATCTTATAAGCTCTTCGAGAGCAAGAAGTTATGATTTACAGTTGCTGCTGCGTCCTATGGCCTGGATATTCGGGCTTTATCTAAAAGGAAGTATCAACTTGCCTTTGCCGATATTAAAAAGGAGGCAGTTCTGTCTTTTGGAGGCAGAAGTCAAGGACAGGGTAATATATCGCTTTAATTTAAGGGCAAGCCCTTATGTCCACTCAGAAATACGCTTTTACACGAGTATTTGTTTTGATGCTCTCGCTGGCGTTCTTATTGAATATACAATCATGTATGCAGCGGCTAAACAAGCCTAAAGATTTATTTGAAATGTCTCTTGAGGAATTGATGGAGGTGGAAGTAATCATCGCATCGGCGCAACCTCTAAAAATAGACAATTTATTAGTCCCCCCAACTCGGATTTATAATGTCTCAGGGCTTGCTGGTGGTGCAAATATACAGGAAACCGACAACGAAGTGGATTTTTTTGATATGTCCCTTGAGGAGCTGATGGAAATGGAAATTTCTTCCTCAGTACTCTGGCTATAGCTCAATAACTACAATAGCCAACAAAATAGCCCATGCCCCATTTTCTCGATAATACCTTTTAGATTTTTGGTTTGACGGTAATGGTGTTTTTTGAGTAAGTTGGAACTACGCGATAGGCGGTCACACTTTATGACCGTCTGTTTTTAGGGTTTGGAGAATTTAGAAAGTTGAACGGAGCAAACGTTCGAAAATTTGATGTGTTAGCTACAGTTGCCTGCATTGGTACACTGCTTTTCTGGTCGATTGGGCCAAATTTCATAAAAATTCTTACCGGCCATCTGGATTTGTGGACACAGAATTTTCTGCGTTACTTGGCTGCTTGTTTGTTCTGGCTGCCTTTTCTTGTATTTCTTATTAAGAAAAAGCGAGTTAACAAAAGTATCTGGCGAAAGGCCCTTTTGCCTGCTGTGCCAAATATTGCTATGCAGAGTTTGTGGGCTGCAGGTTTTTACTACATTGAGCCTGCTTTTTTGGTTTTGTTGACGAAAACTTCTGTTATCTGGATAGCTGTATTCTCGTTTATATTCTTTGTCGACGAAAGGCCGCTGCTGAAAAGCAACCGTTTCTGGCTCGGTATATCTCTTTCGGTTATTGGAGTGATTGGAGTATTGGTATTTAAGGAGGATTTCGCCACGACTAAGAACATAATCGGCGCATTTATTGCTTTGAGTACATCTATTATGTGGGCGACATATACGATTTTAGCAAAAATTGCTTTTAAGGATATAGATTCTCGCGCCGGTTTTTCGGTAGTCAGTATTTATACTGTTGTGGGCCTTTCTGTACTGGCATTTATTTTCGGGAAACCTCAGGATTGTTTGCAGATGGGCGCCTGGCCGTGGGCCTGTGTTATCATTTCAGGTGTGACAGCGATAGGTCTTGGTCATGTATTGTACTATGTAGCAATCAAGCGTATCGGGGCAACCATTCCGTCTCTTGTGATTTTATCACAGCCGTTTACAGTCTTTGCGATTTCCAGTGTGTTGTTTGGAGAGTTTTTGAACGGACATCAGTGGTTTTTTGGGGTTGTTTTGCTTGCCGGCGCTACCCTTGCCATCTGGGCCCAGCAGCACCTAAGGCCGCGGATTCAATAATTTACTGATGTATTGTTCTTATCCGAGGATTGAGTTTTTGGCTGATATTTTCGGTATAGCAGGCCGCGAATCAGCCATGCAATACCTATAGCGAAGAAAATAAAAGCCACAAACAGCATCGGAACCCTCGGACCCGGTCCTACTATTAAGCATGCCAATCCTATGATAATCATAGCAATACCGAAGGTGAGGCTCCTTATCCAGAGTGACCCAGCCGGTTTGGGTGGTCTTAATTCTGATAGTGGTGTACCTTTTTCGATGGCTGCGAGGATCTGTTTGTGTTCGAGGCGTTTCTTAAAATAGTAAATCAGGCCGATTACTATTATTGGTGTCGATATGCCTATAAATACTATCAACGCTGTCAATCCTCCCATTATTGGTGTAAAGTCCATTTTTTTCTCCTTTCAAATGTGTGTTTGAATAATGAGTTATTTCAGCTATTTTATTTTTATTGAGCCGTTGTGGGTCTCAAGGTGCAGTTTACCTTCGCCTGTTCCGATTGTCCCTGTAAGTTTCTTTTGGCTCACCTCTCCGGTTAG
>CAYWUO010000222.1:0-3179 GCA_964461285.1 uncultured Pirellulales bacterium | reverse complement strand
GTTCATAAGCTTGAGCCATATCAATCACCTTGCATGTAAATCCCGAACTAATTATACACGCTGATTTTAAGAGGTGATAATCTCATTTTCCTTTTCTAAATGGCTTAAATATCCTTAGCCAGCCGGCATCATGCCAGCTTTTTCTAACAGGAAATACGCCTTTTTCGACAAAACCAACCTCTTCTATAGTATAAAAGGCGTTCGGATTGAATTTTTTTACCTGCTCGATTACTGACTTGACCTCCCGCCTCGGCACTATTGTTAAAACGACCTTTACCTCCCCGGAAGCTCCATGACCATCGACACTGGTAACCCCATAATTTTCTTCCTTTAGCTGTTCTACCAAAGGTATCGCATCTTTTTTGGATACTATTCGTATAAGAACCATACCTAAAGACAGTTTATCCGCTATACAAATACCTACATAGTTACCCATCGCAAAGCCGCCCGCATACGCAATATAGCACATAGGATTGGAAAGGTTCTTCATAATCTGTCCGATAGCCAGAAGCCATATCAAAATCTCAAAAAAACCGACAACCGGCGCCAGATATTTAAATCCTCTCGAAACAAATATCACGCGAACCGTCCCCATGCTTACATCCGCTATTCGGGCAATAAAGATAAGAAACGGAATAAGAAACCACGTATAATATACGGAGTTTGCAAGTAACATGCTATCCACTTCATCAAACCTTTCTTATAAATTTCTAATGTGGCTTATTGTATGATTTGGCAGGTCAAGAGTCAAGAAGAGCGGATTTAGTAATAAAAAAAAACCTAATAATGACAGGTCTTAGTTTTAATTGTTTCGCCCTTAATCAGCTTTCTGCCTGGTCGAGGATAAGGTCTTTGACTTTTTGGCTGGGTAGATTAAGCGCACCGTATGCCGAAGAGGCGGCGCTCCGCAGATTTGGGTCGGTATCGTCTGAGCTGATAAGTGCGTAAATGCCATCGACCATCTGCTCCATCAGCATATTGGCGTGCAACTTGGCAGAGATAGCGAGTGATTCGAAAGCCGCAATCCGCACATCGGGATTGTTTTGGCTGCTCAGTGCCATTACAGCAATGGCACGTTGTGCATTAGGGCTATCCAACTGAGCCAGTATCTGGCCGACGAGAATCTGAATTTCCGGACGCTTATCATTGACCGCATTGATGAGAATACGTTGAGCAGCGGATATATCAATGACGGAATTTCTGCTTTGAGCTGCCTTAAGCATAGCTTTAGCCGAACGCAGGGCGTAGCTATCAGCCAGCTCTTCATTCCAGATATCTGTATCATTATCCGCAGGTTGTACATTGGATACTAAAGCTTCAGCCAAATTCCGAACCACATACTGACTTTCGGGAAACTTTTGTTTGGGTCCCGCTTCGGCTATTGCTATGGCCGCACTATATCTTACAGCTCTATCTTTGAATGTAAGGGCCTGGATAAGAGGCTGAGTTGCGCCGACACGATAAAATAATGTCTTCTCTCCCGCTGTTGTAGCCAATGCCTCCACCGCTCCATAGGCAACATAGCCATCATTATCTCTGATAGCTCTTGCGAGTGCCTGATGTAGATATTCGGGCCCTGCCGTGGTTGCATAGACAAATGCATCGGCATGGCTGATACCGAAATATTCAGGCATATCGACACCTGCCGACTCTGCCTTGAAATAGGCAGCAAGCCAGAGACCTATCGCATGGCCGAATCCGGCATCGGCCTTAAGAGCCCATTCACATGCTTGCATTGCCATAAGTTCATTGAAATAACTTCTATCCACTTCCTCACGCACCAGTTTCTGGCCAGCCGAATCCCAGAACCATACATTAGCAAAATCAGCATCTTCTGCAGGGGCCAATGATTCGGCATGATAATAATATTGCTCAGCAAGCCGGTAAAATAACAGGGATGCTGGAGCTGTCGCCATTTTGGGGTCAATCTTCTTAATGCTGTTAGCTGCTAATGCCCGTAGTTCAGAGGACTCATCGTTTTCAACAATATACTTTAAATACCCAAGTGATTGTGGATAGCCGATTTTACCTAATGCTTTTACTATCTCAGCTTTAAGTGCCACATTATCTGTTTTCAGAGCAGCCGCAAGCGGCCTTATTGCATCTCTGCCGATATATGGCAGGGCAAGTACTATCCTCGGTAAATCTTTTTGTCGGGAAGGGTCGGTCATTGCTTTGAGCATATACGGTATTGCGTATTCGCCGGCGTTTTGGAGACGTTTAACTGCCATTGTCCAGCCTCGCTCGGTACTGCTAAGCCGCCTTATCTCCTCTACGATAATCTTTGGGTCGGCCCGGTGGCTGTATTTGCCGTGCTCGATAATATTGATGATTTGTTTACTGAGCTCCACCAGCTCGGCATCAGCCGCAGAATCGATTACTCTTAACAAAATCTCATAGGCTGCCGGATTTTCTTTGCTCAAATCCATCAGCTGCACGGGGTCCGGGTTACTCGCCAGAATTACCTTGGCGTATTCCTTGGCCAAATCGAGCCGGCCAATCTTTATATAGTGCAGATAGTCGTTCCAGTTATCTTCGAGCGTCTGTCCTGCACAAACACTAACTATAGAAATAACCAATACTAAAATTGATGAGATTGTTTTTCTCTGAAACATCGAAACACCTCCAAAAAGCTGTCTAACCTGCGAAATATGCAGTTTTTCTGATTAAATCACCTAAACCCTTATAAAATTCGGCTATTTTAATCAAAATACTGTAAGCAAATACCCTCTTTATGTCAACAAAAAACCGCTATGATTAACTGCGAAGCCGCAAACTAAAGCTCTATGTATGACTTTTTATATGAGTTAAATCATCATAGCTGCTGTCTTTCAGTCATCTTATGTTTTTGTAACCACTTTTGTACCCATTGTTTGGCTTGTTTTGCGTTTTGCAGTTTCCCTTCCAATTGGGCGATGTACATCTCCTCCGCTAATTGCCCCAGGCCCGGCCCCGCCACAGCGCCCAATCGTATCAAATCGTGACCATTGAGCAATGGCTTCGGCCGAAGCTCAACCTCACCAAGTGCTTTTATCCTCCTGCGTAATCTTAGAAGTGCGCTGGTACTTTTCTTGCCGTCGCCGGCCTTTTGAATAGCCCTTTGCAGCTCGTAAAGGTCCCGAAAATACGGCTCACTTGCTATCAGCTTCAATTGCGCTAACGGCATCTGGTCATCGAGC
>CAYWUO010000221.1:0-3180 GCA_964461285.1 uncultured Pirellulales bacterium | reverse complement strand
GGGGAATATCTTCTTTTCTGTCTCTTAGGGGAGGCAATTCTAATCTCATTACGTTTACCCTGTAATACAAATCATCTCTGAATTTGCCTTGTTTTATCAGTTGGTCGAGTTTTTTGTTGGTCGCTGTAATAATACGCACGTCAGCTTTAACTGAAGAAACACCACCTATCGGCTCATAAGTCTTTTCCTGCAAAACACGCAGCAGTTTAACCTGAACAGCAGGGGAAACGTCGCCAATCTCATCCAGGAATACCGTGCCGCCTTCAGCCAGAGCAAACCGGCCGGGTTTGTCCTTTTTGGCATCTGTAAATGCACCCGCTTTATAGCCAAACAGTTCAGACTCCAGCAGTGTATCCGGCAGGGCGCCACAACCCACAGCAACGAAAGGTTTATCCTTGCGGAAACTGAGGTTGTGAATAGCTCTGGCGAAAAGCTCTTTACCTGTGCCGCTTTCTCCTTCAATTAAAACTGTAGTGTTACTTTCAGCAATATTGGGCAGAATAGCAAAGAGGTTCTGCATTTTATGACTTTGGCTGATTATATCCTCACATGAGTATCGGCCCTCGATTTCTTTGCGAAGCTGCTCTATCATACTCATATCACGAAATGTTTCAACTCCGCCAATAACCTTGCCCTTGGAATCTTTCAATAGGGCTGTCGATATGGCTATTGCTCTTTTCCTGCCCTGGGCATCAATAATATGGACCGCTTTATTCATTATTGGTTTGCCGGTTTGCATCGTTGCCGCCAGTGTGCAGTCGGTTTCACAAACATCTGCCCGCAGAACATCCCTGCACTGCTGGCCAATGGCCTTTCCTCGCGGGATACCGGTAATCTCCTCCGCCGCTCGATTAAAAGAGGTTATCCGCCAATCCAAATCAACCGTGAAAACACCTTCACTTATCGAGTCCAGAATAACATTTTGGACATTATTTTGTGCTTTATCAATCATAATTGACTTATATCATATACAGGTGCATTTTGCAACTATTGTCATCTAAATCTATAAGCCAAGAATTTTACCCCTTGTATCATTGAGCAAATTCAAATATTCTTATATTAACAATTTCACTGCAGATTTTGCAACCCTGGTAAGTATAGAATTTCTCGAAAAACACGAGGTTTTCGCAGGGAGGAATAAAACTATGATTTACAGGATTTTATTAGGAGTGTTGATTGGAGGGGCAATCGGTGCTGTCCTGGGTTATTTCGGCAAGTGTTCTTCCGGAACCTGCCCGCTGACGGCAAATCCGTACCGCGGGGCCGTATACGGCGCGGTGATGGGGGCTTTACTGGTTTCGGCGTTTGCACGAACACCAAAAGAGGCAGAGCGAAGTTCCAACATTGTCCACATCAACAGCGAAGCTGATTTCAAAGCCCAGGTGATTAATACAAATGGGATTTGCCTTGTGGACCTATTCTCTGACCGCTGTCCTCCCTGCAGGGTTCTGGCTCCGACCATATCGTCACTTGCTGATAAGTACGCTGGCAGGGTCACCGTGTGCAAAGTAGATGTTGAACGAGCGCCCGCGATAGCAGAACAATACGGTGTGAGGGCAATACCAACAGTTTTGATTATCAATAACGGCAAGGAGATAAAGCGGTTCGTGGGGCTGCAACCTGAAACCGAATATGTTAAACTTCTGGACAAGTTAGTCGGCAAGGGCAAAGATTGATGCCGAGAAAACTTGCTTGTCTTCTTACTTAGCATCATATAAATTCTATTGACAAAACTTGCAGAGTATGAGAAATTCACAAATATTTATGAAAGCAAGTTTATTCATACGATAAGATAAGGACGTGTAAATGTCGCGAACAGCCCGTTCAGGAGGAGAAAAGGTAAAAGGATTTGTTTGGCTTTTGGCTGTCACTTTTGTTTTATGGCTGGCTTTGAGCTCGAAATTAGACTGGCCGGAGCTGGTTTGTGGAGGTGTGGTTTGCCTGATTATTTCGCTCTTTGGAGCTGGTATTTACTCCAAGTTAGATTTCCCGCCGCTAAGTATAAAGAGGATTTTATTCTCCCTGATATATATAATTGTGCTTTTCTGGGAGATAATAAAGGCGAATTTTGATGTTGCCTACCGTATCATCCACCCCAAAATGCCTATAAAACCAGGTATTGTGGTTATAAAGACTCACCTTAAATCTGACATTGCAAAGCTGGTTTTAGCCAATTCGATTACCTTAACCCCGGGAACGTTTACATTAGATGTTATCGGTGACAAGCTCCTTATCCACTGGATAAACGTAAAGGCTGAAGATATTGATGAGGCAACGAGTCTGATAGGCCAGAGATTCGAAAAGTACTTGGAAGTGATATTCGCACAAGAAAAATAGTAAGGTGGATATTCCTATGGAAAACGCAGACATATTGATCATAGGCGGAAGCGCATCGGGCATCACGGCCGCTATTAGTGCAAGGAGATACTATCCGAACGCTAAGATTCTTTTGATTCGTAAAGAGAAAAAGGTACTAATTCCCTGTGGCATTCCTTACATCTTCGGTACCGTTGGATCGCCGGATAGGAATCTTATCCCGGATACCGTCCTTTCAAAAAATAATGTGGAATTGGCTATAGATGAAGTGGTCTCCATAAATAAGGATGAAAGAACAGTGGAGACTTCCAGCGGCAGGCTTTTTGGGTATGAAAAAATGGTTCTGGCAACAGGATCACTACCGCGGGTACCTCCAATCCCAGGCGTTGAATTGGATAACGTTTTCACAGTAACGAAGGATATCCTGTATCTTCAGAAGCTTCAGAAGGCTTTGGATGGAGCTAAAGACCTTGTTATTATAGGGGGCGGTTTCATTGGATTGGAATTTGCTGATGAGTGCAAGAAGCGAGGGATTGCAAATGTAACTGTCATCGAACTTTTGCCTCACTGCCTTCTTTTGGCGTGCGATGAGGAGATATGCATTCGAGTGGAGAAGAAGCTATCGGAAAGAAGTATAAAGCTCCTGGTTAATAGAAAGGTGGAAGCTGTCGTCGGGAACAAAAAAGTAGATTATGTGGAATTGGATAACGGTCAGAAGATCAAAGCGGATGTGGTTATTTTAGGGATAGGAGTAATCCCCAATGTTCAGCTTGCCCTGGATAGTGGCCTGGAAGTCGATGAGAAAGAGGGTATATACGTTGATGAATTTATGAGGACCAGCAACGAGAATATTTTTGCAGCAGG
>CAYWUO010000220.1:0-3191 GCA_964461285.1 uncultured Pirellulales bacterium | reverse complement strand
AGAGATTCTTAAGGCCGGTTTTTCAAGCAGAAAAAGCGGTTTTTTTATAAAAAATTCAAAGAAAGAAGAAAGAAGAAAGAAGACAGAAGACAGAAGACAGAATAGGAAATCGGGGTATCCGATTATCAGGAAGTGGATATCAGGTAAACAGGGTATCAGGATACTTGATGCTCGATACTCGATAATTGATTTTTACCACTAAGGCACGAATTATTTTAACCACGAATCTCATCCGCCGTCGCCTAAAGGCTTTCGCCTTCGTTAAAACTACGGCGGACAGGTTGGCGAGACAAGCAGAGAGCACAGAGATTTCAGTCAGCTTGGTGTTCTCGGCAAATTCTATTCCCAAAGCCAGCTTTGTCATAGAATCTTGCCTTTGTCCACAATTCCAACATTGTTGGCCTTTATGAGAGTCCGAACGAAAAAGGCAGAAACTAAAAGATGCGTGAAAATAAAAGTAATTGGCAAATTTATGTATTTTTATTTTTTATACTTAAAGAGTCATCATTGATGTTTATTTGATGAAACGGTCTGATAAAAGTTTGTAGTAAAAATACGGTTGACCCGACAATAATTCCAAGTACCAAATAACCTAAAATTGCCTCAGAAGCAGATATAAGCCTTGCATTATTGGTTGGACGAAAATCTCCGTATCCTAATGTAGTAAAAGTGACAATACTAAAATAAAGACAACTGATAGGATCATAAATAACATCACCTTCACTATTCATAATCCCTTTTTGCATATATAGAGTCATATAGTATAAGATAATAAAGTACATGATTCCGAATGAAACTATTAAAAACATAAGTATTCTAAAGAGTAAGGGAAAAATATGCGGAGAAAATATCACAATCCAACCAGTTAAAACACATAAACAGAATGTAAGTATAGCAAAAAATTTACTAGGGAAACTATCAGGATTTATCTCTACCCAAGATAAGATGAAAGCTATAAAAGCAATACTTAACGCAAAAATAAATTGAATCTTGTTAATGTGATAAATAGGAAGTTTTTTTCTACTTAGTAATAACCTATAAATAGAAATAGAAAGAAAAGATAAAGATATAGCAAACAAGGATAAACGCACGAAGTATTTTATTGTTAAAACTTCATTAATAGACTTTGGCCAATTATAAATGAGCCAGACAAAGATTACAGAAATTACAAATATCAATAATGTAACCTTTTTGAGAAGATTCATAACAATAAATCCGATTACTGATAATTGTTCATATAAAAACCTGTAAATATCCCAAGTACTTGACTGTGTTTTTACAACACATTTTAGAGTGAAACACCTTAATAAATTAAGGGGCTAAGTATATTTGGATTCCGCATTCCCCGCCCACAGGTGGCGGGGCTAAACAACCCCCCCAACAGTGCGGGGGGCTAACAAATCTGTTAATCGATTTCTATAAGTTTATAATTTGAGGTTCCAAGGCCGAGGCGCTCGGCGTGCTCGATTTGGTAGAGAGGATTAAGCTCTTCGCTACCACGAAGTTGCGGAAGTTTTTGGCCACCCTTTTTTTCCACCAGGTCCAGCGAGGCCTTATCGACGGCTACGGGGTCCGTCGAGGCGGTGATACCGATATCATCGACTATTGTAGGCATATCGGCTATGTCGAAACAATCGCAGTCGTTAGTAACCGAGATTACAAAGTTAAAAAACGCGGCCCGGTTTTCTTTGCCCTTTAGTGCTCCAAGTGCGTGCTCGGCTATGCTTTTTTGCAATACTTCGGTTTCCTCACCCCAGTTACATTTAACCGCACCGAATCTGCACACGGCCAGGCATTCTGCGCAGCCGATGCACTTATCCTGGTCAATATGGGCTTTGACCTTGCCGAGTGTGATGGCGTCGGCGGGACAGTATTTGTAACAAGCGCCGCAAAGGGTGCATTTCTTAGTAATGCTGAGAGTAACAGAAGCGTGCTGTTTCAACTTTCCTCTTTTGCCGGCACAGCCCATTCCCAATGTTTTGAGCGTAGCCCCGAAACAGGCTGCTAAGTGGCCGGTAAAGTGGGCCACCGAAAGAATCGATTGGCAGCGTATGATTTCCGATGCAATAAAAACCTCCTTATTAATTTCGCCTTTGATTTTTACTGCAGTCTCAGAGTTTCCAAACAATCCATCAGGGGCTATAAACGGTATACCCAGTTTCTCGATGCTGTAGCCGTGCTCGGAAGCAACGATACTATGGTCGACGGCATTGCGCCTTTGGCTTACATACAACGTTGTAGTATCGGTCAGAAACGGCTTAGTTTTTTTTGCGAGCAGCTCATCCACCAATCCCTTGATACAGCCGGGTTTGAGATACGTGGTATTGCCCTTCTCGCCGACGTGGACCTTAACAGCCGTAAAATCATTTTTCTTAAAGCAGCGTGCAAAGCCGCCGGCCTTGAATAACCTGCGGGCCTTTTCGGATATTTTCTTATGGCCGTTTTTGATAGATGCCTTAATGAAGTAAACTTTCGAGGCCATATTTTGTTACTCCGATTGATAACGACGCAATGCAAGATGGATGATGCGCTCAATTAGTTTTTCATACGAGATACCGGCTTTTTGTGCCGCTTCGGCTACTTCCTCGCCATAAGCGATATCGGCGTTGGGATTGGTTTCGAGGACGACGAGCTTATCCTCCGGGGTTAGTCTCAGGTCAATCCTTCCGTAATCGCGCATCCGAAGTAATCGGTATACCCTTTTGCAGATACGCTCGACGTTTTTAATAATTGGCGTCTGGAGCTCGGCGAAACCGAATCTAATGTTCCATTTTTCACGATATTTGCGATTCCATTTGACACGGTATGTTGCGAGCTGAGGACCTTCCTGGCTGTCAGAATCGAACATGCATTCGCGTGTGGGCAGTACTGTCAGCCGCTTGTTTCCGATAACAGCTACATAAAGCTCCCTGCCCTCGATGTACTCCTCTACTATGACCGGCTGCTGCCAACCGTCGTGGACGAACTTAACTCGCTCGAGCAGTGCGGATTCGTTGTTAACAAGAGAAGCATTGGAGATGCCCTCAGAGCTGTCCTCGAAGGCCGGTTTGACAACCAGCGGGTAACTGAGCGATTTTGGTATCCGTACTTTCTGATTCTGGGCTATAGACACAAAGCCGGTAACACGTATTCTATGATGAGTGAGCAGCTCCTTGCATAGTCCTTTGTCCCGGCTTAACATCAGTCCCACA
>CAYWUO010000219.1:0-3241 GCA_964461285.1 uncultured Pirellulales bacterium | reverse complement strand
ACCTGTGAAATCATATCCTTGTCCGCATATACCTGGTCGAACACAATCGGTTTCTGTCCTGTAACTTCGATATTTTTTTCGCCAGCTGCACTTCTTATCATTTGTAACTGTTCTTCGATAAGTATTGTCAAGCTGACAGGTTTCTTTGCTATCTTTAACAGGCCGGATTCAATGCGCGAAATATTCAAGATATCTTCAATCAGTCGATTCAGTCTATTTGCCTGGTTTTGAATCACCGAACAAAATTCTTTTATTGTCTGCTCATCGTTAGCTTCACCGTCAACAAGCATTTCCGAATAGGCGACGATAGAGGCAAGAGGAGTTTTCAATTCATGCGAGACATGACTGACAAAATCATTTTTCATCTGCTGAATCTGCTTCTCACGCGTAATATCATGCAGCACCGCCACGGTCCCGCAGACCTGCCGGCCCTGGTCGTAAACACAAGAAATAATACAGTCGTAAGTCCTCAGCTCTTCGTCTTTCAAAAATTCAATCTCTTTTCTTGTAGCTCGAGCTTTGCTTTTTCTGCTGTGACTTAAGATATCCACAAATTCACTTTTGCCCGGGTCTATTAACTCACCGACCGGCTTATGCCGGGAACCGGTAATATCAAAATTAAAAAGTCTACCAGCCACCTCATTTGCCATTAACAACTTGTCATACTCGTCAACAACGATAACCGCATCACGAATACTGTATATAATCGCTTCGGTGTTCCTGCCCTGCTTATGTAGAAGCTGAATCCGTACCTTCAAATCCTTGATTTGCTCTTCAAGCTTAGCAATATAACCAGAGCTATCGTTAATCCGCTCGATAACAGCTTCGTTTAAGAGTTTCATGAGTGGATTTGTGCCTGGTTTGATATGTACCAATCCGTCCTGTTTGAGCTGTTTGGCTATGGACGTGATTGCCCCAGCTTGTCTTAGCCAGCACCAGCCGAGCCATATCACGCCCACAGCCGCAACAATGTAGCACACCGACGCAACGGGGCCCCAACGTTGCATTAAAAAGGCAAATCGCCTACCCTCTTCCGTGCCAGAGTCCTGCCACTTAGTGAGGCCCGCTACTAACAAACTACACAACACAATCCCTGTGACTATCAAATATAAGTTTCTTCCGAATTTCAAACTAAAAACCTCAGTTCCTTTTACTTCTGATTTATTACCTCTTAATTAATTCTGCTTATCTTCGGAACCACATTTTTGAGTCTTTTTCCTCGACATTTCGCCTTATATTTCTTTCCATCCTCTTCAAAGCATCCGGGTTTGTTTCGCCAATAATTCTTTCCTTCAGCCGTATAGCTTCAAGATAGGCCGGGCGAAGGTTAAGTACATACTTGAGTTCATTCAACGCTGCTTCGGTATCACCATCGACGTAGTATTTGGCAGCTTTGGCGTAGCGGTCTTCTGCGAGTCTTGCCCTGCCAGCCCACTGCAATTCTTCCTTTGCACCAAATCTCTTACGGCTTATATCCTCAGCCCTGGCCAGTCCGTCAGTCTCGCTCGGCTCCTTTATAATATGAGGGGTAAGCAAAACTATAACTTCCTGCCGTGTGAATGCGTCAGAAGTACTCCTGAACGCACCGCCAACGAACGGTAAATTTCCCAACAAAGGTATCTGGCTTCGACTTGTAACGACAACATCCCGGAACAGACCGCCGATAACGATGGTCTGGCCGTCTTTGACCATAATGTTGGTTGCCAATTCCGTTGAAGTCTCGTCCGGTATATTATTGGCTTTTAAAGTACCGGAACTATCCTTCGGATGGATATCCATTCTGATGTAGCCATCGTCGCCTATATATGGCCTGAAAGAAAGCTTGGTACCTGTATCAAGGAACTGAACCTGTTGAGTAGTCGAGGTCTGGTTCTGGGTAGTTTGAGAGACGTAGCCAATCTTTGTACCGATATAGACCTGGCCAAGCTGTTTATTGATGGCCAAAATCTTGGGATTCGCAAGAACCGTGGTATCCGTAACTTCCTCTAATGCAGTGATAATCGCCGTAAAATCACCACCAGTAACACCAATTCTCAGGCCACTGCCACCAATGGTTGCAAAACCGGAAGTCTCTATAGGCGTGCCTGTTGCGATACCCATACCTAATTGACCCATAGGAGTGGTTGAGCTTTCGGTCAATTCGAGAGAATCACCACTAGTGTAATCCGTTATTGTTGTTTCACCAGTCAGGTGGACACCAGCCATAAAGTTAAGGTCAACACCAAGCTTCATACCTTCGGTTAAAGTGCAACTCAAGATAGTTGCCTCAACCAGTACCTGCTTGGGCCGAATATCCAGCTCTCTAAGCAGCCTTGCAGCGGCCTTGATATTCTCAGGATAGTCAAGAATAACAATGGTGTCATTCAAAGCCATCGTATCACCACCGCCGGCACCTGCACTGATAGATTCGCCTGTAGTTGCAACGGTTTCAGGGGGGGAACTGCCCTGAATTACGCCGGCGCCACTGAGTACAGGGGCGATGAGCTTCATTGCCTCGGCTGCGCTTATGTAATAAAGCGTAAAGACCCTTGTTATCATCCGCTCCTTATCGGCCATGAGCTTTTTATATTCATCCTTCGTGTACACCTTGATTAGATTACCCTCCTGGATAAATTTGAAGTTATCCCCCAGAATAGCATCCATAGCCTCTTCGAAAGTTACATTGGAAAGCTGCCTGAATGCCAGTAATCCATCAACATTCGGTGTTGGCACAATGTTCTTCTGGTACATGCTGCCTAATATCGCCAGGGCGTCCCGGATGCTGAAATTCGCGTCGAATTTAAACGACTGAATCGGCTTACCTGGCTCAGCGCCACCTGAAGACTGCGGCTGGTCACCTCCTGCACCAATATTTGCTGCTACGATAATTTCAGGCTCATCGACCTCAGGCGGTTCTGAAACAACATCCGCGAGCGCAAACGCAGCCAACACCGTCAATATAAAGCTCCATATAAATAAATCCTTTCCAATTTTGCTCCTGACACTTGTATTTTCATCGTGATACATAATTTAACTCCTAATTTACAACAAACTCTCTTGCAGCACACCGCAAGAACCTATGCTGTCAGGTACATATCCTCACAGCTCAATTAGTTACTTCAACAACACCTTTAAGTTTTAATGTTATTGTTGCCTCTTCACACCTTATGAAAACCTTATCTTCTTCAATTGCAACTACTTCACATTCATACCTATATTCCCCGTCAATTACAGACAATTTATCCCCTATGCTCAGCGGCTT
>CAYWUO010000218.1:0-3290 GCA_964461285.1 uncultured Pirellulales bacterium | reverse complement strand
AAACAAGGCGATTACATTTCTTTTGCGGCTTGGCTGTCAATGAGCCAGGTAATTCTGTCAAGGACCGGCCAAAGGGCGTGAATAGGATAGCGGACCTCATCTTGCGCGCTTGTTAGAACCTCTTTTAAGATGCGTGCCTTTTCCCGGCCTGAAACCAGCACAGCCAGATGAGATGCGGCACATAAAACCGGATGGGTCAGGGTTATGCGGTTTAGCTTCTCATCCAAAACATAAACGACGCATGCCAAATCATTCGTGTCAAAACACGCATAGCTGTTTGGAAACAATGAGCCGGTATGGCCTTCAACACCCATCCCGAGAACAATCAAATCAAACTGTGGTGTTTGTTTCTCCTGCAAACCGAAAACTTCCCGAATAGTCTTTTCGTAGAGATGAGCTGAAGCTTCAAAATCTGTGTGTTCGGTGGGAATACGATGGATGTTCTCCTGCGGGATGGCAACCTTAGGTAAGAAAGTATCGGCAGCCAGCTTGTAATTGCTCCATTTTGAACCCGGCGGAACGTACCGCTCGTCAACCCAGAACAAATGGACTCTATCCCAGGATAGAGATTTCGCTTTCGGTACTTCGCCAAGCAATTCAAAAAAACGTCTGGGCGTATGGCCTCCTGATATGGCAACGTAAAAGACATCCCTGGCTTTTATTGCTTTAAGTGCATCGGCAACAAAAAGCTCAACGCTTCTATGGGCAAGGGCCTCAGCGTTGGAAACAACCTCCAGATTCGGTTTATATTTTGCAGCGGTCTCCATACCGAAAACGGCCTTTCATCTCGCAAAGCTAACCTGAAGCTATTTTCCATTTTCAAAGGTGTTTTGGCCAGAAAATTCTTTAAAAAAGAAAAAAATTTGCTCAGGTTTGCCTGGCCCCGCTAACTACAGGCAGAAAAAGAACTTACAGGACACAAAACTCCGTTCTCATTTAAGCTGTCTTTAAGTGATATCCTCAATCTGCCACATAAACGCTTTTACGCCTTCTGAGCCGAGTTTTTTTCGCATCTGGCGGACTTTTTCCATTATCTGCCTGGCGTTTTCATCGTCAGTAACAACAAATGTTCCATAATTTACGCCCGGCCAAACATCGGTATCCAGATGCGGCTCGCTAAGCCGGCCTTTGCCCAGGGTATCAGTGAATTTGGTATAGCAATCAATCCCGATAGAGGCCAGTATCTCATTTACCTGCTCATCAATCGCAACATTGTGCACAATCAAAACAGCTTTCATAATTGTCCTCTTGCATCAGTAGGCTTAAAACCTTCAAACACACTGTAAAGAGTAGGCATCAAAACCAAAGTAATAATTGTACCTACAACCAAACCACCTATCACCGTTGCAGCAAAGGGCACCCAGATTTCAGAGCCTTCGCCTCTCGAAAGAGCCAGCGGTACCATCGCCAGAATCGTAGTCGCTGTTGTGCATATCACAGGTCGCAACCTGCTGCGCCCACCTTCGACGATTGCCGAATAAACATCATTACCTCTGCGCCTAAGTATTCCAATATAGCTTATAAGAACAATTCCGTCATTTACCACAATGCCAACCATCATAATCAAGGCCAGAAAGCTGATAACACTCATAGCCTGACCCGTCAGTGCTAATGCAATAATCACACCTACAATACCAAACGGTATCGAAAGAAATATAATAAAAGGGTCACGCAGAGATTCAAACTGCGAAGCCATAACCATATATACCAATCCCATACCTAAACCTACAGCTATAATCAACAGCTGGAATGCTTCTGTCCTTTCTTTCTCTGCACCGGCAAATTTGTAACTGAAACCGGGCGGTGCAGGAATGCTGCCAAGGACCTTTTTAACATCCTTCGCCACCGAGCCGATGTCCCTGCCGATAATTTCACCCGAGACCGTAATATAGCGTGCCTGGTCTTTTCGTTCTATCTTCGTCGGCCCTACGCCCTGCTCGATTTCGGCAATATTCGTAAGGCTTACCTGGGCACCTGTGGGTAAACTGATAAATACGTCCCGCAAATCCTCAATCCTGTCACGGTCCTGCTCCTGCAGCCGAACTTCCACATCATATTCATCGCCGCCCTCTCGATACCTCGTTGCGGTGCTGCCGGCAAAAAACGTCTCTATCGTCTTGCCAATAGTCATTACATCGAGGCCCATCTTCGATGCCTTTTCACGGTCAACGATGACCTTAATCTCCGGCTTTTCTTCTTTTCTACTGATTTCAACATCATAAACACCATCAATAGTTTCTATTGCCGCTTTGACAGAATCAGCATATTGCCGGGCCAAATCCATATCGTGGCCATAAAGCTCGACAGCCAAACCGCCACCGCTGCCAAACATCATCCCTTCAAGCGGGTCCTCCGCACTATAACGAATTACCACTCCCGGCATGTCACTCGTAATCTTACGAAGCCGTGTTATAATGTCATCCGGTGAAACATTGCGCTGGTTTTTAGGTTTCAAGCTGATAAACAGCATACCCGTATAGCTTTCTTCATCCGTACCGCCAAATCCTCCCGAAGGTGGAACACCCCAACGAATAAAGCTGTCACGCCTTTCAGGTACACTATTTTCAGTTATTTTTTGTAACTGGTAGGCAACGGCACCGGTACGCTCATACCTCGTACCGATGGGCAGCTCATAATTTGCAACCAAACGATTCTGGTCCTGCTCGGGGAAAAATTCAGTGCCGATGAGGCCAACAAGACCTATGCTCAGGACGAACAAAATAATACATGAGATAAAAACTGTTTTACGATTGCTTAACGACCAATTCAAAAACCTAACATAGAAGTCTTCTGTTTTATTCAAAACTTTCTCACCCAAATGGTAAAACGGGTTCAATATGGATTTTGATGAACTTGTATCACGCACTATCAGAATTTTCGAGCACACCATCGGCACAAGCATAAGGGCCGTAAACAGCGAGGCCACCAGGGCCATCACAACAATGGCAGCGAATTGTCCGAATATGATAGAAGTAATACCCCCAATGAAAATAATAGGAGCAAAAATGGAAATTGTCGTTAGTGTTGAAGCAATAACAGGTACACCTACTTCATTTGCACCAAGAATCGCGCCTTCCTTCGGCCTTTGGCCTTTGGCACGATGGCGACTGATATTGTCAACAATTACTATTGCATTATCCACAACAAGGCCGACAGCAATCGCCAGACTTGCAAGTGAAGTTTCATTAATCGTGTAACCGGCCAGGTACATTAGAAAGAAGGTAAAGATAAGCGAAGTTGGAATCGCAAGTGCAACAATAATACTGGCTCGAAGGTCCCGCAGGAAAAAA
>CAYWUO010000217.1:0-3313 GCA_964461285.1 uncultured Pirellulales bacterium | reverse complement strand
CCGACATAGACCACTCCATAATTAACTGAATCACCCTGGCCCACCCCTGCAATACAGTTGTATAGACCTTCCATCCCACTTGTCGTCGTGTCGGTAATATTTGAGTACGCGAATCCATCCCAGTAGTACAAGTCGAAATTATAGTAGTTTTGAAAAAATGCCCCTCCGCTGATAAAACCACCTGAACCATCCGAGCCATTCCAGTAAGAGTTTGGGTCAAGGCTCAAGTCATCAAAATCAGCTATATCAGCAGCAGATACACAAGTTGCTGTTAAAATAATAATTAAACTAAACAATCCTCTCGAAGCCATTATTTTTTTCCTTTCGCCCTTGGCCCGTACTGCGCGGGCGTATAAGAGAAATAAAAAAGCCGCCGTTCCCGCGAAGGAAACGGCGGCCTTATTCGTTGATTATCCAAACACTCGGTTGTCGGCTAATACTATTGCTAAATCAATTATGTTTGGGCACAAGGACTGCACTATAGTTCCAAATCGCGAGAACACTTATATGCGAAACCAACTACAGGCAGGTTTTCTGGCTTGCGTCTTACCTCGAAGCTCCTTCCCATTCAAATACAGCGAATAGTGGATAAATGCATCTCGGACTTCCGATTACTATCGGAGCAGACGCTCACAGCGGCGCGACCGCCGCGGCTTTTAACCGCGTTCCCGTTTGACTATCACAAAGCAGACTGCTTTGAGACCTGAAGTCGGGCTATATCATTTTCAAAGAGCAAACTATCAAGTTAATATCAAATCGCAACCCGGCCTTCAAGTGTAAAATAAAAAAATTCTACCTTCTTATTTAAATTACTTCAGTAGAATTGGCGTGAATACTCGGGCTGATTAAAGCAAGGGTACATAATCGACCTGATGCGACACTATCGGTGTGCCTTTAAGCCCTGTAAAAATATCCATGTGTCAAGCCATCTCAAAAGTTATTTACTACAAGAATTACTCTTTTTAAACTTTTTCTTAAAAAGTTTTATTTTCAGGATTTTCGCAATATAAAGTCTTTGCTGTGAAGATTAAGACAGTCAGAAAGGCCTTTTAGCCGATAATAGAGGAGTAGTTTTCCTATTTTCAGAAGTTTTAATAAGGCCCGTACAGGTTTTATCTCGCTTATCTGCCACATAACAGCGTTGCAGGTTGAACATATTTTCTGGTATGATGTCTTGAAAAATTTGGCAGGATACCTGGTAGTGAACCTTTAATTTTTACTTTATGGGGCCCTAAAAAATGAATCATAGAGAACCGGTTTCAGTGGCTGTAACCATCCCGGCCTTTAACGAAGCCGCCACGGTAGCGCAGGTAATTGGGTCTATACCCAAAGACATTCCGGGAGTACGTAATATCGATGTTATCGTGATAAATGACGGCAGCACCGACGATACAGCCAAGGTGGCGGCTGAAGCGGGCCTAAAAATATTAAAAAAAACTTATTGTCCTTTGATGCCTTTACAGTGGAGTCGTCGTTGTGGTGAATTGTTGCAATCTATTATACCTAGCTTGTTTTCTCTTACTACTATCTGGACCTTAAAACCAAACAAGTAAGAAAGCAGGTTCATACTAATGACCAAGTGGCTTAAAAATATTTTGGGATTGGCGATACTGGCGTTTTTGGTCTGGTATTTAGCCCGGCACTGGGAACAGCTAAAAGCTCTGTTAAAGTTGAGTCCAAAGCAGCTTTTTGTGATATACTGCCTGTGGTTCTTAATTGCCTTAAGCAGTGCGCGTGCGGTCCAATGTTTGCTGAATGCCCTGAAAATAAAGACCGGGTTTTGGGATATGGTAAAGCTGCACCACGCATCTTTATTACTTAACTATATCCCAGTGAAATTTGGCACAGTCTTTCGAGCAAATTATCTAAAACGTCACTACGGCCTCAGTTATACACATTTTGCGACCTTTTTTTTGTATATCACGTTTTTAATGAGTGCTATAGCAGCAATCATAGGCCTGATTGTCTTATTAGCCCTTTATGGCCTGAGCAAATATGAAAATAAAATTTTGGCCTTCGTTTTTGCATTAACAATAATAGGCTCGTTGCTTTTTCTGTTTGTGCCGCTGCCTGTCCCCACAGGACAAAAACGGTTAAGTACTACCCTGAGGAATTTCCTTTCCGGCCGAAGTCAAATATCGAAAGAAAGGAAAACGATTCTCACCGTGGCAGCAC
This sequence comes from uncultured Pirellulales bacterium, assembly GCA_964461285.1. Classification (GTDB taxonomy): domain Bacteria; phylum Planctomycetota; class Phycisphaerae; order Sedimentisphaerales; family Anaerobacaceae; genus CAZBWE01. The sequence goes on along the minus strand of CAYWUO010000217.1, from coordinate 1,138 downwards.
TTTTAGGTGCAAATTTTCTGTTTGATGCTGTGCGTCTTTGGATTATTTACAGTAGTATGGGTAAGGATATCCACATGGGAGGATATCTTATGCTCGGCGCGCTGGGTTTTGTCGTTTTATTTATCGGGCTGACGCCAGGTGCATTGGGAATCAGAGAGCTTGTGCTCGGTTTTGGCGCTACAGTCGCTGGAATGCCGTTGGAAGTAGGGGTCCTGGCGGCAATGATAGATAGAGCAATAATTATCAGTTACTCATTTGTCATTGGAGGCATCTGTACGATAGAGCTCTGGCACAAGTCCTCTGCAGACTTCAGACAGCCACGAACTGAAACTCCAGCTGAGAATTGAAACAGGCCGTCTCATTAGCAAAAGGAGCTTTTTTTCCTTGAATCTGCGCTGGTATCTTGGTATTTTGTGTCTGTTCGCTGCACAGGCTTTGTGCTTGCGGACAAGTTCATCCAAATTATAAGTAATTGAGTTTTTTGAGGCGAACGAAGGTGAATCAAGAGAAAAAAATCTCTATTATCATGCCGGCGTATAATGAAGTAAACGCCATCGGTGAAGTGCTCGATAAGATTGTACCAATGGCCACTGAGCATGGGTGGGAAGTAATAGTCGTTGACGATGGTTCAAATGACGGTACTGGTGAGACAGCAAAGACTCATGGGGCTAAAGTTCTAACACATCCATATAACCGAGGTTACGGGGCAAGTCTAAAGACCGGGATCAACGAAGCATTTGGCGACATTGTGGTAACTATGGACTCGGATGGCCAGCACGATGCAAACGATATACCTCGGCTTCTGGAATATATAGACAGATACGATATGGTAGCTGGCGCCCGGACGAAGGATTCTCACATTGACCTGCACCGCAGGCCCGGCAAAAAGATCCTAAAATGGTTCGCTGATTACCTTGCTAAAGAAAAAATTCCTGATATAAATTCGGGCTTTCGGGCATTTATACGTGATGTTTTACTGAGTTACATTCATTTTATGCCAGAAGGCTTTTCGTTTTCGACAACCTCCACACTCGCTATGCTAAAAGGTGGTCATCCGGTAAAGTGGATGCCCATCAAAACCACCAAGCGCGTAGGAACCAGCACAGTCAAACAGCTCAAACACGGACCGGAAACTATA
>CAYWUO010000216.1:0-3336 GCA_964461285.1 uncultured Pirellulales bacterium | reverse complement strand
TATAGATTGTAATTCCTATCGGTTAAAGAATGGTGAAAAAATCGGCTGCAGCAGCATAAGAGCTGAATTGCGGCTTGACCGATGTATCGCGTACTGGGCTGGTTTAGGTTCGACGATTTCTCCGCTCACTACAGTGAACGGAGACGTTTATTGCGCTGGTGATTTATCAAATAGCGGCGTTATTAATGGGGATGTTTTCTCAGGCGGCAATATAACCGGGACAAATATTACAGGAAAACAAAATGAGTCAGTTGTTCAAGGGCCTGTAGCCTGGCCTGAGCTCGAGATAAGCGATTTTAGTACAACGTACTATATTAACGCGGCAAGCTATCCTGTAGACCTTATTGGATTTTCTGTTCATCCGAGTGGTAGTTTTAATCCTTCTGCAAGTAATCCTGCAGGGATTCGTTACATCAACGGCGACTTAGAGTTGCATGGGGATGTGGATATTGAAGGTATGCTTGTGGTTAACGGCACGTTGAGAATAAGTGGAGCGAATAATGTAATTAGGGCTGTAAAGAATTTCCCTGCAGTTTTGGTTGATGGTGATGTAATAATAGAAGGTGGCGCCAATTTAGAAATTAGTGGTCTTGCGGTTATTAAAGGACAAATGCAGGTAAGTGCTGATAGTGCCAACGTTAATATACTTGGTGGATTGTTTGTTGAAGATAATGTTGTAGAAACAACAGCGGACTCGTCTGGGAACCGCAACGCCGGTGCACTGTGCAATAATCCTGTTTGCCGACCTTTTAGTGGTAAGACAAATGGCGCACTGGAGTTTGATGGTATTAATGATTATGTAGCTATTACTCACTCACCAAGTCTTGATGTGGATTATATCACAGTATGTGCCTGGGTAAATCATCGGGATACAGGAGATGATAGAGTAGTTTGTAAATCTACTGGTACAGCAGTAGCAGACCATATCTTCTCTTTAGGTGTTAGTGGTACTACAGTCAGGGCAAGAGTGGATAATTCATCCTCAAATTATGATGCAACTACAGCCTGTCCCATAAACACCTGGACTCACTTGGCATTTACCTATGATGGCTCCAATGTTTGCATTTATGTAAATGGTCAGCCGGCAGGAGTTTTTCCCTGTTCAGGAGGCCCTATTACCAAGCTTGATTGGCCTGTTACCATTGGCAATGTAAACTTAACTGATAATCGCTACTTTAATGGCATGATTGACGATGTCAGAATCTACAATCGTGCGTTGGATGCCAATGATATTTATCCGCCTAAGGACGGACTATCCGGGCTGGTAGGGCATTGGAAGCTGGATGAGAGCGGAAGTAATATATCTATAACCGCTGCACCTTCGATAGCTGCAATTGAGGTTTGGCCTCAAGCAAGTGTCGCGCAGAGGTGGGAACAAGCTGATAACGCATTTTTTAAAAGTATCGGGAGAAAATAAAGGCCACTACTGAGGTATGATTAAAAGGCCGGAGAGGAAGATGCTTATCGGCCTTTATATGTGATAAAGAGAAAAATCAGAAGTATATTATAGTGTTAGTTACATATCCTGCCCCCGCAAAACATCGAAGTAGTGCGATGATTCATGTCATAATGTTTTGACGATTGTACCCGTTTTATTGGCTTTAACTGTAGAAGATATGAGATGTGTCAGTTGTATCGCACCGGTTGGCTCTGAAACAGATAACCGACGGCAAAAAGCGGACAGAGGATGGGGAAATAAAACTGTAAGCCATATAAGACGTTAGACGTTAGAGATAAAGACACATCTCAAACAGGTCGAAAAAAGAACAGAGGCTAGGGTCCAAAATGTGCCATAACAGAAAGATAAAGTTGGTGAGGATACCAAGATTAATGTATCCACTGGCAGGGCAGCGTTATTCGTATACCGGCCGGGAGGATGGGTTCGATTTACGCTGCGCCGTTAGTGGTTTTACTTTGTTAGAGGTTTTGATTGTTGTTGTGATAATTGCCATAGCAGCGATGACGGTCGTGCCGATGATGAGCTCGGCAGCCAGTGTGCAAATTCGCTCTGCGGCGAATATGATTGCTGCTGATCTGGAGTACGCTAAGAGTATGTCAATCAGCAGAGGGCAAAGATATTCGATAGTATTTGATAAGAATATGGAAAGCTACAGTGTACAAGATCAGGCTGGTGCCGTAATAACGCATCCTGTAAAGAAGGGATTTAATTACGTTATAGATTTTCGAAATGACAGCAGACTGAACAAGGTTAATATTGCTGATGTTGATTTTGATGCGACCAGCGAGATTAAATTTGATTATCTGGGAAGTCCCTATAATGGCAATGACAATCCGTTGAATAGTGGAGTAATCAACCTCCAGGCAGGTGCAGCAGCCGTAACAATTATCGTTGGACCGGTGACCGGGTTTATATCCATTACAAATTGATAAAGGTAAAGTGTAAGTGATAAGCTGGAAATTAAAAAGTCGAGGTCTGCGGCCGATAGGTTTGGACATAGGTCATAATTCTATAAAGATGCTCCAATTGGCGACGAACGATGGGCAGGTTAGTGTTATTGCTGCAGATAAAGTTCGCATAGACCCCGGTATAGACGGTGATAGTCAACAAAGGAGAAGCTTTGTTATTTCCGCAATAAAGCAAATGCTGGGAAAAGGCAACTTTCAAGGAAGAAATGTTGTTTCGTGTCTGCCGAATGACGGGTTGAAGATAACAAGTTTGCGATTGGCAGAGGCGGACAGTGATGAAATAGAGCAATCTTTGAAAAAGGAGGCGGAGCAGCGTTTTGGTATGGACCCCGATAAGGACTTAATTAATTATATGTTAGCCGGCAGTGTCAGGCAGGGCGACGAGGTTAAGAATGAGCTGATATTATTTGCTGCGAATAATGAAATAGTAAAAAATCATATCGAGATGCTTGAGGCAGCAAAGCTTAAGCCGGTAGCGATAGATACCGTTCCGTGTGCGTTGTTTAGAAGTTTCGAGAGAACATTGAGACGTCAGGAGGATAAAGAGAACACGGTCGTTTTTATAGACGTGGGAAGCCGTTTTACTACCGTAGTATTTGGTCGTAGCGGGGAGATTAGTTTCGTTAAGCAGATTCCGATTGGTGGTGAAAGATTTAACAGGGACGTCGCGGTAAAATTAGGGATTAGCATCGACGAGGCTGAGACGCTGCGCAAAATGCTGTGGACCGAGAATGCCCTTTCGGCGGCACAATTGGATTCGATGGTAAAGGACGGTGACTGTGAACAGCAGCTCGATGCAGCGACGCGACAGGTGATAGTTGATGTGATAGGTGCAGTTGCAGAAGAGCTGGCAAGAGAAATATCACTCTGTTTTAGATATTACACAGTGACGTTTAGAGGCAAACGTGT
>CAYWUO010000215.1:0-3473 GCA_964461285.1 uncultured Pirellulales bacterium | reverse complement strand
CAATTCATGGGTGAATATATTATAATGTTTCTTCATTATATTCGCTATTTTAAATGTATGCCTGTCGCATACTAACTGTACGTTTCCTCCTTGTCTGGGCGAAGCCTGAATCGCGGTTTTGTCTCGCACCAAGTAGGTTCATCCGTAATTTGGTGTGGGGCTCCGCCAGCCCTGCACATTCCTAACGGGATAAAATACCCAAAAATCTGTTCAATGTCAACAATTTTTAGTCAATGTGATAATTCGGTTTCTCATCAACTCATATTCTAATCGAGATACGCTTCACGCTTCACGAAATACGCGTTCTCCATCCCCTGTCCTCCGTCTTCTCATTATTTTCTAAGGTCGATTCGTTTATGGATAAACTTCTTTGCATCCGGGCCGGTATAATCGGCTACAACCTGACCGGTTCCTAAGAGGTTCCACTTATAAATCAAAAGACCCTCCAGTCCCACCGGCCCGCGAGCGTGGATTTTATTCGTACTGACACCGACCTCCGCACCTAAGCCGTACCGGTATCCGTCGGCGAACCGCGTACTGCAGTTCCATAAAACGTTTGCTGAATCGACCAGATTCATAAACTTCTCAGCCGACGCTTTATTGCCCGTAACAATCGCATCGGTATGGCCGGAGCCGTATCTGTTGATATGCTCTATCGCCTCATCCACCGACTCTACGACCTTTATCGAGATAATCAAATCCAGATACTCCGTCGACCAGTCCTCTTCTGTTGCCGGCTTGACGTCTATGATTTCTCTGGTCTTGTTAAAGCCGCGAATCTCGACCCCCTTTTCTTGAAGAGCCGCCTTTATCTTCGGTAGAAACTGCCTTGCAATTTCGCTATGCACCAATAGCGTCTCAATCGCGTTGCAGACGGCGACATACTGGCACTTGGAATCTACGACGATTCTTTTAGCCATATCTACATCAGCCCCCGCATCGACATAGACGTGGCATATCCCATCAGCATGGCCGAGAACGGGTATATTTGTATTATTCATTATGTAGCGGACGAACTCGTTCGAGCCGCGGGGGATTATCAGGTCGATATACTCCTCCATCGCCAGCATTTCAGCGACATCCTGCCGGGTCTCTAACAGTTGCAGCCACCCTTCAGGCAGTCCCGCCTTCGTAGTGGCTTCGCTAATAATCTTAGCCAGAATTCTATTCGTATTTGCCGCTTCGCTCCCGCCTTTTAATAGAACTGCATTACCGCTTTTCAGGCACAATGTCGATATTTGCACGAGTGCATCAGGCCGCGATTCGAATATCACCCCGATAACGCCGATAGGACAGCTGATTTTATAGAGTTTCAGCCCCTCATCCAGCTCGGTAGCTGACAGCGTCTTTCCCACCGGGTCATCGAGTTTGATTAGCGATTCGATACCTGCTATTGTTTCAGCGATTTTATTTTCATCGAATTTAAGCCGTTTCAGCAGCGGCGCAGACAGGTTGTTCTTTTCTGCATCTGCGAGGTCTTTCTTGTTCGCTGCGACGATTTTTTCGCTGTTTTGCCTCAGTGCCTTCGCTATCTCCGCAAGAGCGTTATTTTTGGCAACCGATTTGACCGCCGCCAACTGTATTGACGCCGCCTTCGCCATTTGTGCCGTTTCCGCAATTCCCATTTCAATCCCCAATTTACTATTGAATATTTACAATTTGCTGTTTACTACTGACTTTTTACCCCTGCCCTTCCACTATTGACCGTTTCCAAACTAATCTGCTCGTATTATTCATCTTTTCCTATTCTAATTTACTATTTATTATTGACCCTCGACCATTAAAAATTTATAATTCCTGAACCAATAATAACGATAAATAATAAATAGTAAATAGCAAATTATCCGCGCGGGTGTAGCTTAGAGGTAAAGCTCCAGCCTTCCAAGCTGGTCACGCGGGTTCGATTCCCGCCACCCGCTTTTGGCATATCCGGCGAGCAAGGCACTAAAAAAGCAAAATTTAAAAATAGCCACAAAGGCATTCTGTTTCGCCGATGGGCTACGCAGGACAAGGCTTCAGCGAGACAAGCGATGCTGGATGCTTCCTACTTCGTCTGCGACTATGCCGGACAAGACGCAGGACAAGGAGAGCACGGAGAGCGCAGAGGGAATAGGGAATCAGGATGAAAGGGAAACAGATAGCGGCCATCAGGAGAACAAGGAACAGAAATTAGTGAATCAGGAATAAGGTGGAATAATTAATCCTCGGCGAGGCTTGGCGGCCTTCCTCCGCAGTGCCAGCCGGTTGAGCACATCCGGCACTTCCAATCCCCACCCAGCACGTCCATGTACATTAGTATTTATATGTAAAAATAGGGGAATCGTTAATATAGACAAAAACAATTTTTAGCAGGTGTGACAACAGTATGGCACAGCAAGTGAAATTTTTTCATAAATTGGCCACGAAGACTCCAAGGCACAAAGAATTAGCCACGAATACACACGAATTATTTTAACCGCGGATTACACGGAGAATTTCAGACGGGATGTACGCGGATATGGCTTCACCAGCCATTTTGCAAATGTCCAATTGGTCACTGCCTCGCACTGTTCTCGAAATACATTTCTGCGCCCAGCTTTTCGGCATTAACCTCGTCTGTCAAAAAACAGCCTATGGAGAAGCCTAATTTTTTAGACAATGAACAACACAAAGAAAATAGCCACGAAGACGCGAAGACACTAAGAAATAAGCCACAGTCCTTGGGACTCCCTATGGAGAGAACACAGAGAATGCTTAAATCCTAATATCTAAATCCTAAATCCTAAACAAATCCAAAATACAAATTTCTAATGTTCAAAACAATGCGTAGATGCGTGAATGAGTGGATGAGAAAAAACTCGAAATTCGAAGCTCGAAATCCGAAATTCAAAATTAGCCACGAAGACACGAAGACACAAAAAGGATAGTTAAATAGTTAATTGGTAATTAGTTAATTGGATTTTGGACACGGATTGGTAGCTAAGCAGCCTCTAGTCTTTTTGATTAGTCGAAAAGACTATTAACCTTTTTAAGACCGCAGATAAGATAACCACATACCCGGCAAAGACACCTGCCTAAGACCCCCGATCAGGTCGAGGGCAGGCATCGAAATACAAATATCAAATGATCAAAACAATGAGGTAATAGCCTTATAAGACTATGGGGGTGGGCTGAAACAAGCCCGCCACACGGATGGCGGGTAAAAAATCAAGTGACTTTTGAAATGAGAGCTGATATAATCCGGTTTTTGAGACATTTTTGAAAAAGGAACGATTTATGACTGATAATGCCAAACCACCTGAACGGCAAAGGGACGAAGCAACTCTTAAACTTCTCATAAAGCTCAGGAAAGAGCTGCTCTCAAACGACATTTCAACTGCGAGACTGGCGGCTTTCGACCTTGCGCGGAAGCAAGAGGACGGGTTAGCTATACTTAAAGAGGCATTATTCGGTAAGTATCCAAGGACAGCTAAAAAGGCGGCTGCCTACGGCTT
>CAYWUO010000214.1:0-3474 GCA_964461285.1 uncultured Pirellulales bacterium | reverse complement strand
GCATTGACTCTTTGGTCAATCAAATTGACCAAAGTATGCAAAACAAACCCAATTTTATGAAAAATCCGCCGAATATAAGTTATTGTAAATCAAGGGGTTATGAAAACGCACCCCCCATTTTTGGCCCAAAAATCCCAAACCCAATTTAACCAGGTGTCCAAATGAGCCTAAGTCCTTGTTTCACAATGAACTATGAACCACGAACAATGAACTCCCCTGGGAAAAACAAACCCAAAACAAACCCAAACGAACCCAATCTTATCCGCCGAAGCCTCGGCGAAGGCGGATTCAAAGTCGAAGCGGAGCGGAGATCCCTGTGGGTGAGCTTCTCAGAATTCTCAAGCCAGGGACCAATTTCTTAGCGTCTGTAGTCTCGAGCCTATTGTCTAAATGGGTTGAACTGATAAGTCTAAAATGTACAATAGGTCATTATGGCGAAACGACAAACCAATTCCATTGATATTGAAAAATGGCTCAAGCTCATAAGAGCCGATAGTGTCGGCCCGGCTACCTTTGCAAAGCTCATAAAATATTTCGGCTCGATAGACCGTGCTTTAGGCGCTTCAGTCGGCGAGTTGGCCAAAATTGGTGGAGTAGGTTTCAAAACTGCTGAAAAGATTGCCGCGACGCGTGATAAATTTGACACCAAAGCCGAGCTGGAGTTAGCTGAAAAACTCGGCGTCTGGCTAATCCATCTTGCAGACGAGCGCTATCCACCCGTATTAAAACAGATTTACGACCCTCCACCGGTCCTTTATATAAAAGGTACTTTAACTCGCGCCGACAATTTATGTATTTCGATAGTGGGCTCCCGACGGTGCAGTTTATATGGCCAGGAACAGGCATCGCGGTTCGCTCATTTCCTGGCTTCTGCCGGCTTTACTATCTGCTCCGGAATGGCTCGCGGTATAGATACCGCTGTGCACCAGGGTGCATTGTCAGCCAATGGGCGCACAATCGCTGTGCAGGGCTGCGGACTGGCAAATATCTTCCCGCCAGAAAACAAAAAGCTGTTTGAGCTTATAGCCGAATCCGGCGCCTGCATCAGCGAGTTACCGCTGAGCTACGAGCCGTTATCGGAGAACTTTCCGTCTCGCAACAGAATAATAGCGGGCTTTTCGCTCGGTACAATTGTTGTCGAAGCCGGCCTGGGCTCAGGTGCACTAATTACAGCAAGAGCAGCGCTTGAAAACAACCGTGAGGTAATGGCCGTACCCGGGAAAATTGATTCACCATTAAGCAAAGGCGCCCATCAATTGATAAAAGATGGAGCAAAGCTAATAGAAACAATAGAGGACGTGACCGAAGCGCTCGGCTATATCGGTGAACAATTAAAAAAGCACGCCGGTGATGCGGCAACAAGGGCCGCCGAAAAAGCCAGGGCACCTTTGTTCGATATAAGCCAATTGAAGCTAAATAGTGATGAAAAAAGGATTTACGGCAGTTTAAATAAAGAGCCCCTGCATGTAGAGCAGATAATCACCGATACGAAATTGACGCCGGGAAGTACCAATGCCAGCCTTGTTTCGCTTCGGCTGAAGGGTTTGATAAAGCAATTACCGGGAAACTTGTTCCTAAAAAGGTAGTATTTTTTCAGCTCTAATCTTTGTTAATTTGGAGTCGAAGAAAATTAATCTTATGACTTCGGTTCAATTTCCTTTGTGCCGAGTATTTGGAGCGAATCTTCGATAACCGGCAAGGCCTTGGTTTCTACCTGTGGATTATAAACATCGCCGGTTACCTCTATCCGAACAACAGCACTGGTAAGACCTTCAGCCAGTGATTGCAAAATAGAAGGGCTGGTATCAGAAAGCCGGTCACCGCGGGCGGTCAGAACCAATTCGATATTTTTATTTCGCAGGTCCATCTGACCTGAGCCGTAAAAGGCAACATTTGCACCGGCTAAATCGAACTTTTCAAAAAGGATGCTGTCGTGTTTGATGTAAGAATCAATGAGCAATCGGTCAAAGGCAAAGTCTGTCGGCTCTGTCATCTGTAATACCTGCAGCAGCTTAGCCAGAGGTGAAAGTTCACCCACCTGCATATCGCTTATGGCCAGCTTACAACTACCTATCTGAGAGGAACTATCCCCGCTTCGGCCGCTGATGCTCAGTGAGCCGCCCATTTTGCCACTGGTATGACCGCCGAACTTCGGTTGACGATTCACAGCTCGCGGCCTGTCTGCAGTATCCGAAAGGAATTGCTTTACGTCAATATTATCAAAGCCCAATTGCAGCAGATACTCCGAAGGTGCCTGGGCCGGTTGTTTGAATCCGAATTTGCCTATCAGCCTGCCACCATAACAATCAGAAATCAGATTTTCAGTAAACCAATTCCGCTGGTTGAGGTTGTAATACATATCCGCTTCCAACCTGGTAAAAGCTTTGTCCTCAATCCTAAAACTATCCGCCCAAAGGCTCGCTTCGCCTCTTTGGAAGCCTTCGCCGGTCTTATACAAGCCCTTTGTTTGAATCTGTGCATTTAATCCGGTTATGGCAGCAGGTAAGTGGAAATTACAATCTTTGAATTTAACGGTACCCTCGAAATCAAAGCTTTTTTCATTCTTGTCGGTACGCAAAACTTTTATATTTGCAGAACCAATATCGAACCGACCGGTAGGTGACAGCCGCGAGTAAAAGTCCTTATGGCTTTCCGGCAAAGCAACACCGAGCCGCTCATCGAAAAGAATATTTCCGGCTGAAAGCTCAAGCAGGCCGTTGCTGAAAACGTTATCTTCCAAAACTACTACGCCATCTAATTTTATGGTCGAGGCGTTCGGCTCAATGTGTAGACTATCAGCAGCATTTGCAGTGATATTTTTCAGCCCGATACGGTCCTTTGTTATTATTAGATTGCCTGTGATGCCTTTTAGCGGATAAGCAAATCGCCTGTAATTGATGCTGTTATCCAGGCAGGTTAAAGCTATATTATATTCCGGATAATCATTAGGTTCGGTTTTATTCAAGTCTGCTGTGTAATTTACTCTACCTTTTGGCTGAAATTCCGAGACGATTTTTTCCAACGGCCTGGGTAATAAATCGAACAACTTATCGTTTAACTGTGCCTGTTTTGCATTTAACATCAAGGTATATCGCAGCCCACCTTCCCGGCCCGGCTGGATTTGACCGGTCACAGAAAGCAAACCGTCAGCATGCCGGCCGGTAAAACTATCTATACGCACCAAATCATTTGTAAAAACGGCTTTTGCTGATATATCCGAGATAACTAACGGGATTAGAGTCGAATCCAAAGAAGATTCTTTGAAAGACAAATCAGCTATAAAGCCTGCCTGGCCGACTTCCTGCTCTGATGTAAAAACCTTAATCTCACCATCAGCCAAACCGGCAGGACGAAATTGAGAATACAGCTTCCTCTGCCTGTCCGGTAATGCCGATTCCAATGTCGAATCCAACGGTATATTATTCGCGTCGATTGTAACATCATATATTAGCCTGTCATTACTATCATTTATTG
>CAYWUO010000213.1:308-3662 GCA_964461285.1 uncultured Pirellulales bacterium | reverse complement strand
TTTGTAACCCAGAACGACGCCGACTCACCGCTCAAAACGGTAACTTTTGGTGCAATCAACGTCTTTGCATCCGTATGAGCCTGAACCGCTCGAAGCAAAAAGTGAACCATCAGAGGGTCAAGCGATGAACCGTAACCTCCCTCAATATTGATACCCGGCTGAATTTGGCCCATACTTCCCGGAACCTTTGTCGCCTCCGGTGCGGTTATAGTGGCAGATTGTTGTTCGAAAGTAATAATACCCCATTTGTTCAAAGAGCCGCCGCCGCCAATCTCAAAATCTACATCCAGGCCGATATCTTCAAGGAAATTCTCGCTTACAACCAAAAATCTAGCTTCGATAGAAACCTGATGTCCAAGTGCCTTACGCATCTCTGCCATCACCTTTTCGATTTCGCCGTGAATCTCAATGGTTTGCAGAATAGCAAGTTTCTTTGGCTGGTCCTGTGGGTAAGGTGTTATAGTGCCCTCTCCGGTACCGTATGTAAAGCCGCTCCAGTCATCCGGTGCCCAGTCTTCAGGTCTACCGAGTGTCTGCTGAATAAGCAAGGCCAGGTCTCTCGCTCGAACGCCGCGCATGTAGTCAATGCCGCCGCCCATACCGCCCATCATGCCGCCGCCCATACCGCCGCTCATACCGCCGCTCATACCGCCGCCGCCATAGCCACCGCCACCCATGCCGCCGCTCATGCCGCCACCGCCCATACCGCCGCTCATGCCGCCGCCGCTCATACCGCCGCCGCCATAGCCGCCACCGCCCATACCGCCGCCGCTCATACCGCCGCCGCTCGTACCACCGCCATAACCGCCGCCACCCATACCGCCACCGCCCATACCGCCACCGCTACTGGCGTAGTCACCATAACCATAAGGAGGCAATTGAGTGAAATTAGCCGGTTGGCCAAGCAGGTCTGTAACGTCATAAATCCTTGGAACTAATTTGGTCGGAAGCGAATCTAGTGTTGCTATTGTAATTACTCCGCCATCAATTGTATAACCAAGCTCCGCAAATGCACCCGAAACTGCAACTAACAAGCGCTTCAATACCGTATCAAGACGGATCCCTGACATCGGGTCCATATTTATTGGCGTACTTTGGTCAACATTGGCATTTTGTGATAAATCACTCCAATTCACAAATATTGTCAATGACGGCTCGACAGAACTCCTTATCAACTCTATTGCTTCACCGAGAGGCATCGTCGGCGTCAATCGTGAGAGGTCAACTATCTGCGATAATTGTTCATAGACAGCCGCATCAGCGGGCTCTAATCCGAGCGGCTTATCCGGCTGCCGTGTCGGCTTCTTGATAATCTCACGCCATTCTTTAGGGTATCTTATCTCATCGGCATATGGTATAGAAGATTCATCGGTCCGCAGTAAAAGCTCTGCTCTGTGTTTATCTGCTTCCTTCTGTATTTCTAACTGCCTCTGATAGTAAATCGTATCATCCAGAGTATCTTTCAGTTCCAGCGCTTCATCATTTTGAGGGTCTATTGCAAGCAATTGTTTCAGCTGACCGAGAGCTGCCTCGTAACGCTGTTGGTCCTGATAAACCAGAGCGTTTTCCATCAGGGTTTGTATTCGCTTTTGTCTGTCAATTTCCATTTGCCCTCTAAAGCGTCGCTGTGCCTCTATCGCCGATTGACGGCTTACCGCTTCCTGCCTTACTGTACGCTTCTGCTCTGCCTTGGTTACTTGTTCTTTAAGTTGTTGTAATGTGTTAGTGTATAGTTTGAAAAGTCCGTCTCCAAGATACATCTGGTTATCTTTTACGGTAAGTTCAGCAGAAGCGACAACTTCCTGTGCTTTATCGAATTTGCCCTGGCTTACATAACTTTGAGCTTTAGCTATAGCATCATTAACGACCGCTTTGGTGTGGCTGCGTACGACATTTCTTTTGCGATTAATCACTTCCATATAGCCGCCTTCTCTTGTTACCGGCTCGACAGCTTGTGGTCTAACGCTACTCGGCCCAGGTGCCCTACGCGGCTCAGTAACCCTTGGCCTTACTGGTCTAAACAACTCATTAATCCTTGGCTGAACAACCTTTGGTGTATATGGTCTGGGCACAATGACCTTTGGCCTGGCTCTATCGGCCAAAGTCTTATCTATTTTCTTCACATAATCGCTTATCGTCTTCTCCATCGATGCAGGGATAAGGCCGCTGTCCACAACTTCAACAAAACCTTCGCGGGCCTTCTCCAGCTGACCGGTGCGGTACAATCCAACACTGCGATAGTAAAGGTCAGCTATTTCTCGCTTCCGGCCTTCCGTTGTTGAGATTATCTTCCTGGGACCTATTGTTGCAACAGGCTCTTTTTCAGTTACAAGCTGGCTACCCTCGGCCATTTGGGATTGGGCTTTAGCATTAATTTGATTGTCCAGTCGCTTAATTGCTTCTACGATGTTCTGCCTTTCCTCTTGCCCCAAAGATATAATGTCTTTGACCTTCTCAAGCTCCGCTTTGGCCTGCTCCAGTTTGTCTAACTGAATTAGTTCAGCGACCAGCCGATATGTCTCTGATATACGCTTTTCTCCAAATCCGGCTGCCCGCGTCTTTTCCAGAACTTCGCTTAGCTGGTTACGCTCGCTAGCTTTTAAATATTCATTGTATTCTTCTGCATGATGCAGTGATTTTTCTGCTTCTTCGTAGTTACCTTTGCTATATTGTTCCAGCCCACTCATTATCCACTTTCGAGCTATTTGGCGGAATAATTCTCGTTTCTGAGTTTCACTTGTTTGAGATGGAGAGACCACCGCTAAAAACGCTGTGAAAAGCAGAACCACCCCTAAAGTAACCGATAGAGACTTTCTGCTGAAAGTTTTATTACAAAAGCTTGACTTGTTCAAAATAACCTCCTGCCCCAAAAATGCCTCCTCTGGAAGCTTTTCACACCAAATTAACCTTCAGTTACAACCTCCAATTTCAAATAAGTTTTAGACTTATGATAGTCCAGTGTATACAAAAAAAAAGAAATTTGCAAGGGAAAAATTTGCTTTATAACTGCCTATCCGATAATATCTTATACATTAAGTAATAAAATGGAAGTTCTGGGTAATCTGGGGAATATTTGGGCGCTTGAAAATCAATTTTTTTTTAGGGTCAAAATTTTCCTTTTGAGCAAACAGCAAGATATGATACAACTCCAGGAAAAACCAGCATTATGACACAAAAAACCTTGATATTAGCCGTCGAAACCTCCAGCAGGGTCGGCTCCGTCGCGATGGCAACTAACGGAGAACTGCTTGATGAGGTTACCTTCTCCGGCCCGATGAAACACAGTGCCGAGCTTTTCCCCGCAATTCACACACTGCTCGAACGTTTGGACTGCAAGCGCAAAGACATTGAGCA
>CAYWUO010000213.1:0-298 GCA_964461285.1 uncultured Pirellulales bacterium | reverse complement strand
AATTCATATATCTGTCGGCCCTGGCAGCTTCACCGGCCTGAGAATCGCTGTTACTTTGGCAAAGGCAATGCACCTCGCCGGCTTTGTTAAAATCGTCCCCGTTGATACGCTTGACGTCATCGCTTCCAACGTAATCAATCTTGATTCTTCAAACAACAAGTCACAAGTGACAAGCCCCGGGATAGTCGCACCTATACTCGATGCAAAACGTGGCCAATTCTATATCGCTGTCTATCAACGTACTGCCGACGGAATCTGGAACAAGACCGTTCCGGATTCCCTTATGACTTGTGACAAG
>CAYWUO010000212.1:0-3679 GCA_964461285.1 uncultured Pirellulales bacterium | reverse complement strand
AAATGAACCTAAGTCCTTATATATCAATGAACTACGAACCACGAACTATGAACTATCCTGGGAAAAACAAACCCAATTCAAACCCAATCAAAGCCAATTTCTTTGCGTTTGTAGTCTTGAGTCTGTGGTCTGTACTTGGGTCTGTTAGAAGATTGGACATTCGAAAGACCTTCAGATATAATCACCGCACAATAAATTTATATACCTGTAACTATAGTTTCGCTTTTATTTATGGAGTTTATATGCTGGCGAATGCAACCGTAGCTGACGTATTAAGGCCTGATGAAAAAAGGTATGCTGTTTTTTATGACATTGCCCTGGTCCTCGGCGGCTCTATTGTTATTGCGCTCTGCGCCCAGCTCGCAGTTGGCTGGCCCGTCCCTGTCACCGGCCAGACCTTCGCCGTTCTGATGCTCGGCGCATTACTTGGTTCTCGTCGAGGCAGCTTATGTGTATTGGCATATATTCTCGAAGGTGCTGCTGGCCTGCCGGTATTTGCGCACGGCCGAGCCGGTTTTGCCGTTCTAATCAGCCCGACCGGAGGTTATCTGATTGCTTTCATTGCCGCTGCTTATATTGTGGGGCTGTTGGCTGAGAAGGGCTGGGACCGGCGGGTTGGGACAACGATTTTGGCAATGTTTGTGGGCAATGTTGTAATTTACACTTTCGGTTTGCTTTGGCTGTCTTTGCTGATAGGTATTAGCAGTAAAGTGCTGGCCGTGGGTTTATATCCTTTTATTGCCGGTGACATCTTAAAGACGATTCTCGCCGCGATACTTTTGCCTGCGGGATGGAAATTACTTGAAAATTTTGTGGTCCGTGCCTCATCGAGCGACGAGCGACGATAAGAAATTTTGGGGAATAGTGTAACGGTAGCACGACTGACTCTGAATCAGTTAGTTCAGGTTCAAATCCTGGTTCCCCAGGTAACTACCACTCGAACTCTGCCACAATTGGCGTGTGGTCGCTCGGTTTTTCTTTAGTTCGTGGTTCTTTGTCTATATAGCAGGCAGTGCACTTTTTCGCTAACGATTCTGTTGTCATAATATGGTCCAATCGCCAGCCGAGATTACGGCTAAAAGAATTTCTCAACCTGTAGTCCCAGAACGTATATTGCCCCGGCTCCTTGCAGTGCATCCTGAATACATCCACAAATCCCCACTGCAGAATCTTCTGCAGTCTTTCCTGAACCTTCGGATGATAGCAGACGTGCCCTGACAGATTTTCGGGGTCATACACATCTATCGCCTCAGGTGCTATATTAAAATCACCCACCCAGACTACCGGCTCGGCCAGCTTGAAATTCTTGTCAAAATACCGAAGCAGCCGCTCGAACCAGTTTAACTTGTACTGGAACTTCTCGGACTCAGGCAGATAGCCCTGTGGGACGTATGTATTAACAATTGAAATGCCGTTAATCTCTGCCCTTATAAGCCGAGATTCATCCTTCGGCTCATCGTCGAAACCAAATTTAACCTTTGAGATTTTGCTTCTGCTGAAAATTGCTACGCCGTTATAACTCTTTTGCCCCTTGAACACATGCTTATAGCCGGCCTCATCAAACGCATCAGCCGGGAAATCGACATCCTGAACCTTGGTCTCCTGGACGCACAAGATATCCGGCTTTTGTTCTGCCAGCCACGCAAGCACAATAGGCAGCCGGGCGCGTATGGAATTGACGTTAAAACTTCCAACTTTCATTAAAAATGATTTTTAGATGCTTTCTTCGACCTGATTTGTCTTAGGTTCGGTTTTGGCGAATATGCTTTTTATTGGTACCTGTTTTTTTGCTGCTTGCTCTGTAAGTTGCACCTGCTGCAGGGTAATCGCTTCGCTGTTCTCTATCTTGTCAATCAAGGTATAGCTTTCAACTATAGCAAGCAGGCTCAATAAAAAGCTCAGCATACTCTCCGCACCCTGATTAAAATTAACACCCCCACTCATCAGGCCGTCGCAGCAGCCTTTGGTCTTAAAATCGTAAAGGGGGATGTTCAAATCGTTTTTGCCCAGGAACCAGTCGAAGGCATTTCTCTGAAGTTCTATAAACCTGCTATTTTGCGTGGCATCATAAGCCGCTCTTAGCATCATAACCGTGCTTACCGCCTCTATAGGTTGTTGGTCGAATTGGGCTTTTGTCTTGCCTCTCTCATACCATCCGTTACAGCCGATGAAGCTGAAATGTTTCCCGTTGAACGTATTATCCAGCAAAAACGAACACGTTTTTTCTGCCACATCAAGATATTTCTCATTTTCGAATGCCATACCAGCTATAAAAAGTGCATACGGAAGAATCGAATTATCATAAGTTAAAGTATCCTCGAACCACTGCCAGTCGGAGTAGCTGTTTTCTTCGTATTGGACCACAAGGCCGTCTGCTGTTAATTCCATTTGACGCTTGATATCACTGGCCCCGGGAAATTGACGTAGATACTCAACCATGCCCAGTATCGAATAGGCCATACCCCTCGAATATAGATTTTGTACATGTTTGACTGAATTATCGAAGTAGTCTTTGATTATCGATAGATATGCTTCAGTCGGTGGCTGCGCCACAACTGTACCGAATGCCCACAGTAATCTACCGAGACAGCTGCTTTCCGCCTCATTTTTTTGCCAGCTTCTGTCGTAATGCATAAAGTTTCTGACTGTGCCGTCGCTTTTTTGTGCGTTCATAATGAAGGAAAGATAAATATCAAGAAGCTGTAGGACCTGCGGTTCGGGATACTGGGCGTAATACTTCGTCATCGCGATTACTGCCCGCGCATTATCGTCTGTTGTGTAGCCGTATTTACGGTCGGGTATCGTAAATTTGGCATGTTGAAATAATCCCGCATCATCGGTAAGCTTTTTCAAATGTAATAGTGATGGCTCAGGTACTTCTATACTCGATATCGTCTTGGGCACCGCTTTTGTAGCTTTGGTTGTAGTAAGCGCTTGTAATTGTTTCGTATTAAACAGTTTCCAGTATGCCTGGCCTATCTTGGGCCACGTCCTCGCTCTGCCGTATTCGTATGCTCGCCTTCGTAGCGAATAATATTGCGAATCATTCTTCAGTATTTCGATTATCGCTTCAGCCAATTTTGAGGAATCACTAAATTGAACCAGTTTCCCACGCCCTTCTGACAACAGCTCCTCAGCCGCCCAATACGGAGTGGAAACTACCGCTTTACCCGTGCCGACCGCAAATGACAGCGTTCCGCTGGTCAGTTGTTCCCTGTTGAGATATGAAGTAACATAGATGTCGGCTGCACATAAAAAGTTGTGAAGTTCTTTTTCTTTTACGAACCTGTTGTGGAAAATCACATGTTCTTGAAGACCTAAATCCTTTACTATATTTTGAAGCTTGAATCTGTACGATTCGCCGTCACGCTTCAATACAATTGGATGGGTCATACCGAGAACTATGTACAGAACAGACGGGTCCGCCTCGATTATTGCCGGCATCGCCTTGAGCATCCCTTTATTTTTACTGAGCAGACCGAATGTCAGAATCGTCTTTCGCTCTTCCATTCCGAACTTATGCTTGTAGTAATTACTGTCTACGAAGGGCAAATCCGGTATGCCATGGGCAATCAGCTCTATTTTTTTCTCAGGTATCCCGTAAATGTCACGCAGCATACTAACGCCGCGCTCATTCATAGTGATTACTTTATGGCAGTAACTGCAAAGTTCTACTAAT
>CAYWUO010000211.1:0-3717 GCA_964461285.1 uncultured Pirellulales bacterium | reverse complement strand
GATTCTATCTCGTCCTGAATGTCTCCATCAATGTTATTTACGTTAACCATCCTGTCTCCATTTGGGTCGATAATCCTGTCCATATTATAGGTGGTAGCTATATGTCGATAATTATAATCATTGATGTCTATAGAGCTGTTATTGACATACCAAAACCAATCATTGGGATTGGTAATAGAATGGTCTTTTTTGTTACGGGGAACGCTCAAGCCCCCATCAAACACATCCTCCCAAAACTCTTCTATCCTTGTAGTAATCTTGCTGTAGTTTAATATGTATCTGTTTCGCAGTTTCAGCTCATCGCTGATATCAAAAGGCGTATATTTCTTATATGGATTACCATACTGCCACACTACATCTTTAATATAATTGTCTATATTATATGGCTCAGAGCCAAATCTTTCATTGTCGAGTTCGCCCAAAGTATTTGACGAACCTCTTTCTGCCAGACTAAACAGGTCTATCTGCATCTGGCTTGAGCCATCAATATAGTTGGGATTGGGATTGCAGGGGTCAAATAGGAAAGCCGTATTTGCATTTAACATCCCGCCGTTGTCGATAATCCTTACAGCGGCGTAAATGGATTTGCCCTTGCTGCTTGTCATATCCTGTATAATTACCCAGGTAGAATCCGCTACGCCGTCACCATCGGCATCAGCAGGATAAATTCTGGTCGTGTTTGAATCTCCAATCTCAGAAGGCATTTGATAATCCGGCTTAATTACTGCCTGCAACTGAAGATTGGGTTGAAGCTTATTGTAAATATCGCTTATCTGCCGCCAAAAGTATTCATCATCATTTGTTGTTGAAGTTCCTTTTGTATCGACATACGGCTCAAGGCAGGCAAGCCAGGCATTATTAATATCGGGATAGTCGTAGTATTCCGAAACCTTCAGACCATTGGAATCGATGCGTGGAACATCTTTTGCCAGCTCCTGTGATATCTTTGCGACGACTGTGTCCACTGCCAGATTCAGCTCCCTGTTGTCCGATACGGCGGAAGTTGCTATTTTGTCCAGCCGGCTGACCATAAGGAACAAAACTCCAACAATAG
Source organism: uncultured Pirellulales bacterium (assembly GCA_964461285.1). Classification (GTDB taxonomy): domain Bacteria; phylum Planctomycetota; class Phycisphaerae; order Sedimentisphaerales; family Anaerobacaceae; genus CAZBWE01. Next base: position 2,663 of record CAYWUO010000211.1, on the reverse strand, counting down.
CCAGCATGCTCGTCAGGACCACGGTCAGAATAAGGGCCGACCCTGTGAAATTGCCTTGTCTGTATTGCTTTTTGTTTGCCATTTTTCTTCCGTCGTCGAAAACTACGAACTAATCATCTAAATAAACAATATGCGTAAAAGTCCTGCCGCCTTTCATTATGGCCCTGGAATCGTATAACGTGAAAGTGAATTTCAGGGCCTTGGGCCAGTACTGCTGCGGCGTGTCGGGCCTCCAAGATACCCAGTAATACTTTAACGGTTCTTTTACGTCTGAAAACTCCTCATGTGGATATTCACCGTTATGTAGACATCCAAACCCGAACCAGTCAATGGAATCGTACGTCCACTCAATTTTGATTTCGCCGGTATTCTGGCTCATCAGGCTTCCGAGATTCGTAGGCGGAATGCTCAAAGAATTTATCGATACCGGGAGTTTAATTGGCTCATTGGGGTCTTCGAAGCTTTGCCAGTCTGCTCTGAATTCCGAATAGCTGACGTTATTACAATCGGAAGGTGGATTAGTTATTTTAGGAGTTAATAATCTCACGTCCCTTGCTAACTTCCAATGGCTCACAGGTTTGTCTGTCTCGTACAGAGAGTTGGAGTCATGACCGAAATACACCCTTGCTATATTACTTTTTACGTTTGGATCGGACCATGATTGAAAATCACCTGTGCATAAGTAGTAAAGTCTGTCTGCCTGGAAATCACGCCGGTCCGAATTCGGGTATTCTTCTCTGTTGTTTTGAAGCTCACAGTACAGTATCAGGTATCCATCCTTCTGCAGGCCCTGAAAATCGGCGTTGAGCTGTTCGGTGATGACTCGCAGTTTCTGCATAATATCCGCATTTGCCGAAGCGGTGCGATACGAATCCACACTGACACTAAAAATCACGCTGGCAAAAGACAGAATCATTGCCAGAAGCCCAATCGCCACCAGAAGCTCAATTAATGTAAAGGCCTTTTTCATTTTCTTCCTGCTGCTAAGTCACAAAGACACCAGGTTTCAGCCGATTGTATTACTTCATATTTTTTCGTGTCTTTGTGGCTGAATCCAAAGCTAAAAACTTATTTCCGTCTGATATACTGCTATGCAGGGTTTTCTGCCGCCGCCGAAGGGTGGCGGAACAACCCAAACCGAATTACCACTCTGCCAGGGGCTGTTAAGCTTGATTATGTCCTGCTGCTCGGTAGAGCGCTTTATCACTCGATATATATGTCCTGTTGCATCTTCCACTATCGTATAACCTTCATTTATCCAGTTTACTTTACCGGCTTCTGTTATCCTAAGCTCATCAGCATTACCAGTTTCCCGGACGCTGACCTCAACTGGCATTGGATAAGGGATTGCTGAATTAATATTAGATGAATTAGCCGGATTGTGATATTTTGTACCGGCTCCTACTTTCCTGCTGATAAAAACCGTTACCTGCACGCCGGACGCGTCCACCGGCCTGCAGAGAGCAGACCAGAAGTATTGCTTCTTAGCCGGGTCTGTTGGCGTCGATGGATATGCAAACTCATTGGAATCACTAAGACTAAAGACTGTTTGTCCGTTAGTGCCCGGATTAACGCCGAATAGTTTTATTTTTGCAAAGGCCTCATTTGCAGCTACCACTGCAACAGTGCGCTCGGTGGCTATTGTCGAAAAATGAACGCCTGCAACAAATGTCCCTCCTATGAAAATCATACCAATAGCGAGCGTACCGACAGCCAGTAAGACCTCGGTCAAAGAAAAACCGCTGTTGTTACGCTTTTTTCTCATGGCTTAATCAGTCCTGCGAAACTATCGTCCCCGTGTATGCGTTTATATAGACCGGCTTGATGCCGCTCAAATAATCAGTCCATCTTCTGTTTACATCCGTTTTATTAAATTGAATTCTGTCATAAATTATAAAATTATTGCGACTCAGTTCAACGCCTAACTCTGTAGAACCAGATTCATCCTGACGAAACGCGCCGATTCCATTGCTGAGATTTGTTAATGTATTGAAGACATCGTCCGTACTGATGTCATCATTTGCACCGTTTCTGTTTCTTACCCATAACTTGTGTATTGTCAGTTTGCCGGAAGGCGAGAAGAGAACCGAGAAGGTGGTCGTATCTGTAATTACAATGGGATTACTTATTTCGTCCCCACCATCGATAATGCCGTTATCCCTAGTAATTAAATCGGCCCTGTATCTTAAATCCATAACGCCTACCGAGTCAGGCAGCCTTATCGGTTTTAGGCCCTTGATTGCTCTACATCCGAGATTACCTCTTTGAGAATGCGGAAGTTCGGGGTCATAAACAATAAATATCATATATTGAGCGGCCTTAAGGCCGGATTCTGGATTATAGGCATTTTGGAATCTTATACCGGCGTATTTTTGATCTCTCAATGCTATAGCGCGGGCGCTCGATAATGCCGCGCTTATCATGCCTCTTGCACCGGCCTCGGTCTCGAATGACTTCATAAAAGCACGCACCGCAGGAACACTAAAGCTGACAAGCAACGCTATGACAGCTATGATGACTGACATCTCAATTAATGAAAGCCCGGATTGTATGCGTTTGGTTTTCATCTTTTTTTGTTTTTAACTACGAATTACGCGAATTCAACCAGTCACTAATTAACTAATTCGCTAATTAACTTTTTCTCTGTCCTCTGTCATCTGCCT
>CAYWUO010000210.1:0-3740 GCA_964461285.1 uncultured Pirellulales bacterium | reverse complement strand
AGCAGCGTTCGTATGTGAGCTCCGTCAATATCAGCATCGGTCATTAATATTATCTTGCCGTATCTGCATTTTTCCAGGTCGAACTCGTCGCTGCCGATGCCGGTACCAAGAGCGCTTATGATGGTTCGAATTTCCTCGTGTGCAAGCATTTTTTCCAGGCGTGCTTTTTCAACATTAAGGATTTTTCCTTTAAGCGGTAATATTGCCTGAATATTTCTGTCTCTGCCGGACTTTGCCGAACCGCCGGCGGAGTCACCTTCTACAATAAATATTTCCGTAGCCGATTTTTCCTTGCTCGCGCAGTCCCACAATTTGCCGGGAAGACTAGCCGTGCTGAGAGCGCCCTTGCGCCTGGTCAATTCACGCGCCTTCCTCGCCGCATCCCTCGCAGCAGCGGCTTGTATGGCCTTATTCAAAATACGCTTCGACTCAGAAGGATGCTCCTCTAAATAATGGCCAAGCTGCTCATTAACAGTGGTTTCTACAAAGCTCCCAACCTCCGGATTGGTCAGCCTCACTTTTGTCTGCGCCTCAAAGTGTGGCTCGGCAAGCTTAACTGCAACAACTGCAGTTAATCCTTCCCGCAGGTCCTCACCGCCTGGTGCCTGACCATTCTTTAATAAATTATTGTTCTTGGCATAGTAATTCATTGTGCGCGTCATGGCTGTCTTAAAGCCGGAAAGATGCGTCCCGCCATCGATGTTTCGTATATTATTAGCGAAAGCAAGAACATTTTCAGTATATCCATCATTGTACTGCATCGCCACTTCACAGCTTAGCATTGCTTTTGTATCTTCCTTTGCAAGATAGATGACATCGCTATGGATTGTATCTTTGCCTTCGTTAAGATGTTTAATAAAGGCCTTAATCCCATCTTCAAACTTAAATACTTCCTTTTTCTTTAATCTTCTGTCCCGAAAAACAATCTTTAATCCCGCATTTAAATATGCTATCTCTCGTATACGTTTGATAAGGATATCGAATTCAAACTCTGTATCGCCGAAAATTTCCTCATCAGGTTTGAAAGAAATTACAGTTCCCCTCTTGTCCGTTTTTCCAACCCTCTTAACCGGCGCTTTTGCCTTGCCTTTAGCGCATTCGAAGTGATAATGCTGCCCGTCACGATATACATCAGCTTCCAACCACTCGCTTAGCGCATTGACCACGCTTACTCCTACGCCGTGCAATCCGCCGGCAACCTTATAGCTTTCCTGGTCAAACTTACCCCCGGAGTGCAATGTAGTGAGGACAACCTCTAAAGCGCTTATCTTTGCCTCTTTATGTTTTTCAACAGGAATTCCACGGCCATTATCCTCAACCGTGCAGCTTCCGTCGGCATGTATCTGCACCTCTATGGTATCGCAGTATCCTGCCATAGCTTCGTCGATGGAGTTGTCCAATACCTCATAGACCAAATGGTGCAGGCCGCTGCTGCTGCGGTCACCAATATACATATCAGGCCGCTTCCGCACCGCCTCTATGCCGCCGAGTATCTTTATGTTGCTCGCATCGTATTTGTGTTCTTTCATATAATCCTTTCGCCTTTATTACGTATATCGTCTACAGCCGTTTCCGGACTATTGAAAATTTCTCCCTCCCTTGTGTCGCTTTTTTGCGATTCAGGCAAGGATAACTTTAATTTCTGTTAGCCGAACCCCTGGACACTGCCGTCGCAGCTCATCGAGAAGCTGGGAACTACACAATTGCAGCTCATACATATATGAGGGTGAGTCTGCTTGTATTTTAAGCTGCCCGCCGGATATGCCTGCAATCCTGCTGTGCTGCATAAGATTCACCGGAAGGAGTTGACGCCACAACTTCTCTATTGAGTCAAATGTAGTATGATTTTGTGAAAATTGTTTTTCAATAAGCTGTCGGGCAGCTTCGCCAATACTGACCATCCTGCCTTGTTTGCTTTTATTTCGTTGTGCAGCAGTCTTATGTAAATGCATAGCGTTATCTGGAACCAAGCTTGCCTATCCAAGATTAATGGGCATTAAAACATATAGAAAATTTGCTCCACTTTTTATTAATCCCGGCCTGTCCGGCTGACCTAATTCTAACTCGAATTCCGGTGTCTTAATAATACGCAGGGCATCTATTAAAAACTGCGGATTAAAGCCAATTTCTATCGGCTCGCCTTTGTAGTCAACGGGCATATCTACCTGCGCATCGCCTGTTTCCGGCGCTCTGCCGCTGAATATAATTTTACCCTTGTTTATTGACAGTTTAATACCCCTCGACTCTTCGCTCGTCAATAACGCTGAGCGCTTTGCTGCGCTTAGGGCCGCCTCGGTAGAAAGTTTTAATTTCTTATCGTAATCCGTCGGTATTATGTCCTCGTATTTCGGGAAATTGCCCTCAACAAGATTCGAGCTTATAACAACATTCGCACAACTAATCAATATCTGGTTATCTACGAACTTGACCGTGACAGTCTCTTTGTCGCCCCCGTTAATCTTACTCAAAAGGTTCATTGTTTTTGCAGGCACTATTACCTTCATCGCTGCCATCTTCTTGTCGGGGGCAGAGGCCAGATTAACCTTACATTGCGCAAGTCTCCTGCCATCGGTTGCGACAAAGGACATCTTCTTGCCTTTGTTTTCCCACAACACTCCGTTAATTGCATAGCGGCTGCTTTCTCTTGCTGTTGCAAATAAACTTTGCTCGATACCCACCTTGAGCTCAGACAGGGCAATCTCCATATCACCCGCACCATCGAAGCTCGGGACCACAGGATATTGCCCCGGCTCCTGGCCAAAAATTGTAAAATGACTGTCGGCCCCTTTTACTTCACATTTGCCCTCGGCCGCTTCTAATAACAGCGTCTCGTCAGCACTCTCCCGAACGATTGCAGCCAGGCGGTCCGCCGGCACAATAACTTCACCGGGATTTTCCACCTGAACTTCAGAGACAAGAAGGTTTACGCCAACTTCTAAATCTGTGGCGCAGATTCTAACTTCTTTCTCTTGTGCATTAATTTGTAAACAGCGCAGTATTGGCTTGGGCGTTCGGCTTGGTACCACAGAAGTTAACAGGCCTAAAGCGTCCGCTAAAGCGTCTCTGCTGAATTTTGCTTTCATAATAAACCTCTATTAAAAAATATCTTACCAAAACGAGCTTATGTTTCAATCCCCTGTAAAATAACACTGTAGTTTATAATAGAACATGGTCTCACGCAATCTTTTTTCGTAAAAAAGTAGTGGTAAAGGTAAGTAAATTTATCATATGAAATCTTAATGGGCTTGGTGTTATATATTAAGTAGTACTTTAAAGTAGAAAGTTATTATTAGTAGTCATATAGCCTGTGATTTTGTTATATTCTTAATTTTATTGTTTTCTATGCCCTTATCACGCAATCACTTATAGCAGTATATACCCCCGATATTCCTGTGGATAAACTGTTATTTTGCCCCCCCCAAAAGCGTCGATTTACTCACAAAGGAGTCGTAGCTAAAGAATTGCCTTGTGAATTTCTGCGGTTTCCGACGAACTTTAAAACACATATTTAACAAGCATTTTTAGCCATAATATACATTAGAATTAATATTAGAAGAGCACCCGCATAAATTTTTCTTTTTTCTCAAAAGTTCTCTTGACAAAATGGTTCATTAGGCAACAATATACATATAAACATAATCTAAATAAAACAAGGGGATTATAATGCCTTTACAGATTGAATTAAGCCTCAAGAAGCCATTTTCGCTGCTTGGCCACGAGGCGCTGCTTAATATTTATTA
>CAYWUO010000209.1:0-3754 GCA_964461285.1 uncultured Pirellulales bacterium | reverse complement strand
ATGAAGGGCAGAATGCGGAAGATGGCTTTGGAAGTTCACAAGCAGGGACTGAAACATCGCGACCGTACTACCAAAGCTGCGTGTATTAAGTCTATGTCTCTGATGAAAGGTCAGGGTTCGGGAAAAGGATAGGAAATACAAATACAGAAGACCGCAGACAATAGAAGGCAGACGGCGGAGGACGGACCCACGCACCAACTAGACATGAGCTTAAGCTTAATTGGTGCGGGGCAAGCGAGGGAGGAGGTACGACCCGGCTTTACCTATGGCTTCAGACTTCGGCAAAGCCTGCGCCCAGACAAGACGTCGAGGCGAGAATTCTAAATCCCCGACTAAGACATTCGGGGACAAGGGAAGTTTGAATTTGCGAAGTTAGGATTAGGTGTTGTCCTGCTTTTGCAGGGTTTCGAGCTCCGTTTTGAAACGCAGTTTGTGCGCGACCTCCTCCTGCGCCAGATTTAAGAGTATTTCCTTCGATTCCTGATTAGAGATTTGGCCTATTAAATCAACGTATGTCCGAAATGAGACCTCTTCTTTTTCCATTGCTAAAAGCATAACGTCCCTGAAGTCCATATCGAGCTTCGAAGTGGAATTTGATAATACGTAGATGTTCTTAGGCCCGGGCAGAACCTGGTCAATCGGGACCGTGTGGCCGAGCTTCATCATTTCCAGCTCAAGAGTGCTCTTGTGCTGGAGCTCCTCTTCGGCCAACTCTTCAAAGAGGTTTCGTATGGCTTTGCTTGCTACTCGCTCAGCCATCGCCATAAGAAAGTGATAGGCTTCGACCTCCCTGGATACCGCCAATTCCAGAATTTCAATGTCGGCTTCTACGGCCAAATTGGACCTCTTGAAAAAGTCGTTAGCAATTAGTATCTCACAAATAAAATGCGCCGATGGCAGTCAAGGACCTGTTAGTTAACGGCTAATTAATCTTTCTCCCGGCTGTTGAGCTCCGCAGCTTCTTTTTAATTATATCTATTACAGATTGAGAGAAAAGGAAATTTTCCATATTTTTATTTTATTACGGAAGTAAGGGCTGCCGGAAGTGCTGAAATTCTTGACAATTTGGGGTGGATTTGGTAATTAAATGGATAAGACAGGCGTAAAGGTTTTATTCAAAGGAAAATTCGGAAAGGGACAATTATATGATGAGAGCTTTTATAGAGACCAGGTTTGTTCGAGCAATTTTATTATTCATTATTCTTGGCTCAATCGGGGAAGTTTATGCAGCTACTCCATGGTTACATGTGGAAGGCAATAGAATCAAAGACCCTGACGGAAATGTAGTCGTGCTGAGAGGCGTAGATACGATTGATATAGGCGCTATAGAAGTGTATTACGGCGGTTTAATCAATTTGATTGACCGGCTAACAGATAAGAGCGATGCCCAGGGGAATTCGCCGGGCTGGTATCCGAGGGTCATCCGGCTGGCGATATATCCCGCTGACGAGAAGGCTTTTACAAGCCCATTTACGTTCAGGCCCGGCAGTGATTATTACTATAATATACTTCTGCGGCCGGTTGTCGATTACTGCGCGTTAAAGGACCTTTATGTAATTATAGACTTGCACTATATCGATAATACCTACGACCAAGTTGCGACGACAAGCGAGTTCTGGGAGTATATGGCCCAGAGATTTGCAAACGACAGCCATGTCATATTCGAACTTTTCAACGAGCCGCTCAATAGAAAGGGCTCAGATATAATCCGCTGGCTGAGTGTCAGGAAAGATATGCAAACATGGGTCGATATTGTTCGCAGGTATGCGACTAAAAATCTTATACTTGTGGCAGGTGCGAATTTCTCTCAAATTATTGGGCCGGCAGCTACATATCCGGTGAGCGACCCGGTGGGCGGAAATAATATAGCTTACGTTTCACATATCTACCCCGGTCATTGGGGTAGAGGGTCGTTTTATAAGAAACATATTACGACTTGTGCCGCTGTGCATCCTGTCTTTATGAGCGAATGGGGATTCAGCGGAGACTCAAGTAATAAGCTGCTTCGCGGTACGATTACTGATTATGGCCGGACGTTGATTGACTTCATCGAAGAACATAAAATGAGCAGCACAGCCTGGATAGCCAGTTATGACTGGGAACCACCGATGTTTTTTATGGACTGGTCGCTTCGCGTCGGTGAAGGACAAATGGGAGGTTTTGTAAAGGACATGCTTTACTTGAGGAGGAATGATGACCAGCCTTACGGGTTGCAGCAGGCTCCCTGATGGGATTCGTCCATGCTGTTGCCGGCGCCGGCGAAGCTGAAAAAACCCTGTGTAAAACGAGGGGGCTAAGTATGTCTGAACACAGGAGATTAGAATGAATAAATCAGTGGCTTTGTTATTCAGTATTGCATTAGTGATAGTTTTTTTATCGGTTGATTTGTACGGGGAGTCGGGCGGTGAGTGGTGGCCGGCGTGGCGCGGGCCTGATGCGACAGGTGCAGCTAAGAACAGCAATCCGCCTGTTGAGTGGAGCGAGACGGAAAATATAAAATGGAAGGTGAAGGTCCCGGGAGAGAGTCTGTCGTAGCCGGTTTTATCATCTAAAACCTTGACAATCCGGGATAAATGTGGTAAGCTAATGATGTAATAAGGCTGAGTCAGAACGGCGAGAGCCAGTAAAGCCGGCAGAACCGGCGTGGACGGCAGGGATGGGGGAAATCGTATATAGTTCTGCAAAGAAAATCTTTTATAAAAAGGTGATTATATCATGAAAACCTCCATTGGAGCCAGGCTCTTGCAGGCAATTTCCCTGTGCATTCTTTTTGGTCTAATCGCTCCGGCAGATGCAGCTATTCCCTGGCTGCACACAGACGGCAATAAAATCAAAGACCCCGCTGGAAATGTTGTTGTCCTGAGGGGTGTTGATATTATTGATTTGGGCCACCTTGAGGATTGGCAGGGTGGAGCTATCAATATGATTAACCGATTGACTGATAAAACCGACACTCAGGGAAGCTGGACCGGCTGGTATCCGAAGGTAATCAGGATTGACATTACTCCACCTGACTCACACGATGGTACTTGGCCGTATGAATTCGACCTTAGTGATCCGAATGAGGAGTTGTATAATCTTCTCAGGACTGTGGTTGATTACTGCGCTTTGAAGGACCTTTATGTAATTATCGACTGGCACTATGTCGCAAACACCTACGACCACGTCGCCACAACAAGCGAGTTTTGGGAGTATATGGCGCCAAGGTTTGCCAATGACAGCCATGTTCTTTTCGAGCTTTTCAATGAGCCGATTAATGACGTTGGTACGGAAACGCAAGACTGGCTTAGCGTCAGGACAGATATGCAAACCTGGTTTGATATAGTACGCACTTATGCACCAAATAATCTTATCCTTGTCGGCGGACCACGGTGGTGTCAAATTCTGGAACCGCAGATTAGTAATCCCATTGTCGGGAATAATATAGTCTATGTATCTCATATCTATCCCGCCCACTGGTGTGGGCCTTGGACAGTGGATGTGAGTAAGATTGCGGCCTGTGCCGCCTTTTACCCTGTGATAATGACCGAGTGGGGATTTAGTATGAGTATGGGCTCTGATACCATGCTTAATGGCACAATTACCGAGTACGGTCAGCCATTGATGGACTTTCTTGAGTTGCATGGAATCAGTAATACGGCGTGGGTTGCCAGTTATAACTGGGGGCCACCGATGTTCTGGGACCCGGGAAGTCCGCTGCCGCCGGGAACATGGGACCTTCGCATTGGAGAAGGTGAAATGGGTGGTTTCGTAA
>CAYWUO010000208.1:0-3795 GCA_964461285.1 uncultured Pirellulales bacterium | reverse complement strand
ACGGACCAGTAGGCGTGGTCGAGGAACTGCTTCCAGCTACGATAGCGTTGATGGCCTAAGTGAATATGAACGAGGGGATTGTGTTTCGGCCTGACCGGTTTTTGGATGAGTTTCATACCTGCCTGTTTTGGAGTTCTGCCACCTTTTTTGACGTTGCAATTGGCGCAGGCACAAACAATATTTTCCCAAACTGTCTTACCTTCCATACTGCGAGGGACAACGTGGTCGAGTGATAATTCGCTTGTTGGCTGGCGTTTTCCACAATATTGACATTTATTTTTATCACGGGCGAAGATATTTCGGCGATTAAGTTTGACTTCCGTTCTGGGCAAACGGTCGTAGAATAAAAGTCGGATAATCCGCGGCACTGCGATATGAAAATTAACCGTGGATACCCAGTCGTGTCCGTCAGGTTCAAATTGTCGCTTGAGCTGGCTTACATCGCACCAGCTCCGAAAATCATAATTGGAATAATTGTCTTTCTCGACAGAGACGACCTCGGCAAGCTCGCGGAATAGCAGGGAGAACGCCCGCCTGGCTCCTACTATACGGATAGCCATATAATGCTTGTTCAGTACGAGAACATTACAGTCAAGACCGGATTTTATTTCAGAAGCAAACATAACCGGCAATTATAAAATAATCTCCTAAATCTGATTACTATTTAATTTAATAACAAAAACACCGGCATGTTGCAAGCAAAAAGTATAATTTTGAATAGAAGAACTGATTTTTTCACGGAGGATACTTAAATTATAACAGAGGATAATATTGCACCATGCAGGAAGCGATGAAATTATAAAAACTCCCCCCTCTCCTTGCCACACTATGTATTACTTAACTGATACAACCCAATGTCGCAAGAGCTATTACAACTGCTTTAACATTTAGTCAGGCAATGAGGAGCATAAAAGTTATTTTTAAGTTCCTTTCAAGCCCAAAAATAAGAAAGCAGTATTACGACTCTTTTTCGCTTTGTGAGGCTGATTTAGCGACTACGTTCTCAGCTCTTAAACCTTTCTCACCCTCGACGATATCGAAAGCAACTTCATCACCTTCAACAAGAGTCCTGTATCCATCACCTGAAATACTTGAGTAGTGGATGAAGATATCGCGGCCTTCGGGGCCGGCGATAAATCCATAACCCTTTCTTGGGTTAAACCACTTGACTTTTCCGTCCGACATAAAACGCCCCTTTTGAACAACTTTACCAAAAACATACTATTTCTTACGCATCCCACAATTAGCACAGCTTACAGTTTATAACTGAAACCTGGTTTTAGATTGTGGGTTACGGCCTCTCACCTAAAAAAATCATTTCACTTTAGCCGATTGTGCAGCAGGTACACGCAGATTTTGTTTCATCAATCGGCCCATCTTAAATTTTACTGTTCGCTTTGCGGGGACTTCAACCCGCTCAAGAGTTTTTGGATTTTGCGCGATTCTCGCTGCTCGTGTTCTGGTCTCAAAGACACCAAAATCCCGGAATTCCAAACGGTTATTGTTCTCACATAACTCTCTTGTTATCTCATCGAGAAATGACTGAATTACGCGCTTTACCAAAACTCTTTTTGCCTGTGTACGTTCTGCAATCCTATCGATAAGTTCTTTCTTCGTAATTGTTGTCATATATTACCTCACTTCAGGAAAAGGCGATTGAGAAACTAATTCCCACTTACTCTGCGAAAGCTGCCGTCTGGGACATCAATCTTTCTGGTTACACGACAACTCATCGCAGACCTCTGCACAATTTAGTAGCCAATGAGTAAACACCTTGAAATCTGGTTCTGCCGCTATGTAGGAAAACTGCTTCTCTCCATCTAATGCATAAACCAGCCGACAAAAGGAATACTCTAAAACACTGCAAATTACTATACTATAAAGACTTCTATACGGCAAGTAATTTTTGCAGAAAATTCCTCAGATTCGAAAAAAAATTCTAATTCTGCCTAAAAACCGAATAATACCCCATATTTGCTTACCTCGCCTCTGATATTATGAAAAACCTCTAAACACACAAATTCGGCAATAAATTTATAGCATATAAGGGATTGACAAGCCGGTTTTTCCGCAGACGGAATGCGTATAAACTCTTTGTTCATAGGTACTTAGGTGAAATATTTCAGTCGCCCCAAACATAGTTTCCCAAAACCATCCTTGCTGTATTGTGCTAAAAGCCGACTTTGCATTTGTATAAAGCTCGTATTTATATTTTTCTGGGATTTAACCGCTACTTATTTAGGGCATTTTTTAGACGCGGATTTTAGCCACGAAGACACTAAGACACAAATTTTTTTACCATAGAGAACACAGAGTTCACATAGATATTTAGCCACGAATTCACACGAATTATCACTAATTTGTTTTTTACCACAGAGAACGCCGAGAACGCAGAGAGTTTCAGTCAGCTTGGTGTTCTTGGCAAATTCTGCTCTTAAAGCAAGCTTTATCGCTGAACTATGACTTCGTCCACAAAGTCAGAGAATCTGACTTATTTTTAAGCTGACTGAGCTTTAGAATCTCGGATACCCCGTTAAACGGACAGGCACAAATACCTATTACCTAAGGCACAGGGGCATAAATTATTAGTCGCGGATTTCCCTTGCCAAACCGGACAAGGAATATATAATTATAAACAAGCGAGCAAGCGAGACATCTTGGATATTGTGCTTGTTGATAATGGCTTGGGACAAGTGAAATCAGGACAAGTATTGGTATTCCGCCGAAGACGGGTTGAGTTAATGAATAAGACTCGAAGAGTCATCTTGTTTGCAATAACATTAGGCCTTCTTTTCATTGTCTTCAAAGTCGCAACAGGCAATTGGACTCCTGCATCAGAAACTTTTATTGTCATCTTCGCGGCGTTGATTATGTTATCATTCGTAACGCTCTTTCTTGAGCATTTCTTTACAAAACCAACGGATGTGCTTGCTTCAACAATCTCTATTCTTTTGCTGTTATCACCGCTACGCAGTCAGCTGTCCAAACTGGGAATCTGGTATGATATCTTCTATGGATATAACGTGCTTCTTCTATTAACGTCATTAACCGCTTTATTTCTTCTTGATAAAACAAAATCAAGTGCATTGCTGCAGAATAAAATCTCATCGCATCTAAAACGGTTTGCCATATTCTTTGGGAATGGTCGTTGGCTCTATTTCTGTCTGTTCTTCCTAACACTTCTTTTTTACGTTGAGAGTCAGACGAAACCGTTTTTATGGTTATTCTTCTATGCTGCCGTAATTGTTCTAATCGAACCTAATAAATTTGTTCTTCAAACCATCTTCAAAAGACAAAAGTATAATACTGATATCGGTGAGATATTTGGTGTTCAATCAAAAAATGTCTTTCTTGCTAAACTATATGAAGAAAGACTACCAGTTAAACGCTTTGATTTTGTAGAGTTTCGTCACAAAGTTTCGGAGCAAGAGTACAAAGGCCTAATTATAGACAATTATATTCTCAACCAGGAACAATGGGTCAAAATCTTATGCGACTCGGCAATTAGTGATTCTCTGAATAACCAAACCACAAATAATATTTCAAAAAAGAATGTCGTATATAAAATTAAATCAGACGAGAACAATAATTTTCTCAAACGATTTGTTGGTATTATTGTTGAACAATCTACAATTGAGAAAATTCGATTTGAATATGCTGCTAAAGTTCCAATATCTGAAGGAGATTTGTTAGCCGTTCAAATAGACAACACCAAAGTATTATATCAGATTGTCCATGGAATAACTGACACCGAACCGCTGGAATCTAAAAACGAGACCGGCTTTGTGATTGGCG
>CAYWUO010000207.1:0-3807 GCA_964461285.1 uncultured Pirellulales bacterium | reverse complement strand
CATCAAATTGTTGTTTAGTTTTGTCAGGCATAATTCCACTGTTTACTCAAGCTCCGAGTTTTTGTTTTACCTGTTCATTTTCTTTTTCTCTTTTCTGCGGGCCCAAAACTTGTTTCACAATGGTCGTAAATACAATGCAACAATTTAACTATGTGTTTATTTTCGATTCGATAGTAAACCTTTATCCCATCTCGCCTGCACACCAAAAGGCCTTTATCTTTCATCATATTAAGCTGTTGACTTGTGATGGATTGCTTTCCTCCTACAGCTTCGACAATCTCGCCGACACATTTTTCGCCGGTTTCAAGCAGTTCGACTATTTGCAGCCGAACCGGATGTGCCATTGCTTTCAAAACTCCAGCAACATACTCTACTGTTTTCTGGCTCATTTACACACTCAAAACCCGATAGGTAAAACCGTTATATTAACTTATCACTATATCGTAATACTATGTTACATCAAATGAAAAGTTCATAAAAAAATAATTTTTTTGGAGTTATCCGCTGTAATTCGGTCTACGGCACTTATTTTTCTACTTCTTCGACCAAGCACTGCAAAACGGAAGAACTAATTTTATGTGTGGTTTGTGAGCAGAATGCCTGAAAATTTAGAAACCATAGCCACTATCATCGGGGCTATTACCAGCACCAGCTTTCGGAAGAAAACCAGCATTAAAATGAAAGTTACAACCATCGCCAAAGGTGCTGAAATTGCCATCTGCGCAAACATTTCATAGCCAAGGGTATCTTCCGCCACCGGCAGGCCTGTTATGTGATATTGATCATCACCCTTAAATGTTTCTATTTTCTTTTCGAGTTTCCTGTATACATCGTAGCTTAATTCTTTGCTGGTCAACGGCAGGTACAAACATATTGCCTTTCCATCCTCTGAAACGACAGTTCCCTTAAGCAAAGGATTAGACATCGCCTTATCTCTTATCTCTAATGCCTCGACAGCAGTGGTCGGTGGCTTTTTCATCAGCCATTCGAAATTAATCACCCCCGGCCCTCCCTGGCCGATGTGGTCCACGGTAGTAGGCGCGAGTATATCAACTTCAATAACACCAATCTGTTGATTGGGATATTTTTCGTCGGGCCAGATAAGTTCTGTTTTTGCAAATTCGGTAAGCTCGTAGATTCTGGCCAGTGAAGCGGGATTAAAGACACCATTTGGGTCTTTGTCGTTGACGATGCCAAGCACTACTATGTCGTGTAGAGCAAATTGCTCTTTATTCACGTTGTGAAACACTCTCACCGGCTCATCCGGCGACAGCATATTCTCAGGGTCTGTATCAACTTTGATTCGAGGTATTAATGCACCCAGCACCAATACAAATATAACAATAATTAACGTTACTAATTTATAATGCCTTAGAGCGTAATCCGTCATCTTTTGTTTGAAATCCATTTTTTCACCCGTCCATATCACTCGTGCAAAATTGTCGTTCCTGTAAAGGTTAAGGACTTGAGTGGATTTTGAATCTTATATTATAACTCTGCGTTTTTCCTTCCGACATAGCCGAAATGTATGATACGATACGGATAGTATCAGATACTTATATGACACAGAACCGCCAGTGCCCAGAGCAAATCCTTTTTATCCACAACCTTCGTTTCATACCTTTCGTTTATCGGTATGAGATGGACTTCCTTGTCGGTTGTTCTTATGAGCTTGCAGGCAACCCCTATTTGATTCGCAACCCGTGCAACAGCAATTTGTCCCTGAACCGCTGCTACCGAAGGGCTCAGTATTACAATGTCACCATCGTTTATCTTCGGTGACATACTATCACCGTCTATTTGTAACGCAAAACTATCAGGAAACAGCTTGTGAATCTCTTCACACTGGATAAACTCAACTATCTGGTTTTCATTATGCCCGCCGACTTGAATAAGGTTGGCTTGCTTTATTTTGAGACCATCTACTAATACTCGTGCCAGCAGGTCAACTGAAACCGTCCCATCGATAGATTTTATAATCTTTTTACCGATATGCTTTTCCACCAGGTCGTCGAGCTCGGTAATAGCTTGTTTGGACTCCGGCAGAAGCGACTGGTCCCAAAAGTGAACTATCCCTGCGGCAGTTCTGCCGAGTATTGGAATCCAGCCTGGTCGGGTTGACTCAGGTGTTAAAGCTTGCCAATCAAGCTTTTCTTCAATGCCTTTTTTCTCGCATAATAGCTCAACAAAGGCCGTAAAAGCCTCGGTCAGGTCAGGATTTTTTGTGATTAAATCGTCTAATTTTTGCAAAAGTTTTCGATTTGCCCCAAATGCGAACTTTTTTTCGGTTTCTCGGCCCTTCAGAAGCCATTCCAAATCTGCCTCTGTAACCTCGCATATTTTCAGCAAAATGTCGATTGGAGGGACCCTGTTATCTTCGTAATAGCTGTAGGTAGAAGGACTTATGCCTAAAGCCCGGGCAAATTTGCTTTTACCTCTGATACCTGCGTATTGCTGACGCAGCTGCTTGACTCGCTCTATTATCGCTTTTTCGTCAAATATTTTCATTAATTTACATAATTACGAAAAACATATTTGCTATTTTTCATAATAGCGTTAATATTTACAAAAACTCTATATTATAGGATTAAAATTAGATAGGAAACTTTGTTTTGTCAATAAGGGAATAATAAAAATGGCGAGATATGAAAGAAAAAAACAAGGTAAGAAAGTATCGAAAAAAGCAAAAAAGGCTCTGGTAGGCCGGACAAGGGCATTAGAATGCATAAACCATCTTCTGGAATTGAATAAATTACAAGGGGTATTACTAACCCGGCTAAAAAAAGAAGTTTAGCCAGTAAGACAAAATGCGGGAAATTGTAACATTTCGGCAGATATAGAAAACGTCAAAACATCGGTTTACTAACATCTTCAGCAAAACCGTCAACTTCTGTCCTCTGTAAACAGATATTACACTTGACAGCTAAAAACTTTTCACTATTGTGATGATATAAGAGACGAATGTTATGTTTTGTAAGTATCTGGGAGAAAGAGCCATCGTACAGACCATTTAATAAACCTTTTCTATGGCAGGACTGAATTATGGATATAAGAAATTTTTTGGAAGATATAAAAATGTCCCAACAGAGAGTTTCTGCGCCGAAAATATCCAGATGGTTGACCGTGATAGTTTTAATTGTGCTGGTAGCAATTGCACTTAAGACGGCAGTCTACACTATACCCACCGATTCTGCAGGAGTTGTAAAACAGTTTGGAGAATATAACCGAACAACCGAGCCTGGCATACACCTGATGTGGCCTTTCGGTGCCGAAACTGCTGCCGATGTTCCGGTCAAAAGGGTTCAGAAGGAAGAGTTCGGTTTTAGAACACTCAAAGCGGGAGTGGATTCGCGATATCTCGGCATCGAAGAAATAGACGCCGGAAGGTTGAGCTCCGGGGATTTAATGAGATTAATAGAAGAAAGCGGCGAAAGAGGCTCGAGAGGTGGAACCAGCCGCTTGGCGCAAATGGCAAAAGAGATACTCGAAGGCGAATACATAATGCTGACCGGAGACCTGAATATCACTGATGTCGAATGGATAGTTCAGTATAAAATAAAGGACGCAAGAAATTATCTGTTCAATGTAAGAAAGCCAAAGCAAACCATAAGAGATGCCAGCCAGGCGGTTATGAGACTGCTTATAGGAAACGGCAGTGTGGATGAGGCCATTACTATCGGAAGAATAGAATATGAAGCCGACGCAAAGGAAATGCTGCAGAAGCTGCTTGATGAGTATGAGACTGGAATTCATATCGTTACGGTTAAATTACAGTCGTCCAATCCGCCTCAGAGAGTAAGACCTGCT
>CAYWUO010000206.1:0-3890 GCA_964461285.1 uncultured Pirellulales bacterium | reverse complement strand
GTGATACGGGCGATTGGGGGATGAATACGCCGGCGTGTTTTGTGATAGATACGATTGTTATTAACGGATATGCACCGGCGGCAGGAGAGGAGGGCTCGACTGCGGTTCATATGGACGATGCCAACATTGTCGGCTGGGCAAGCGGCTGGGAAAATTATGTGGTTGGTCTCAACTGTGATTCTAAGTGGCAAACACCGGAAAAGGCACTCGGCAAAGCTGTGGGGGATTCGAATGATATCGTATGTTTGGGCCGAGGAGGCGAAATCACTTTAACTTTCGACTGCGGAATTGGTGACGGCGCAGGTTATGATTTTGCAGTATTTGAGAACAGCTTTAGCGATACATTTCTGGAACTTGCTTATGTGGATGTCTCCAGTGACGGTGTGAACTTTTTCCGTTTTATAAACGATTCTCTTACGGAAGGGCCTGTAGGCAGTTACGGTATGGTTGAGCCGACCGATATCGGTGGTTTTGCCGGAAAGTACAAGCAGGGATACGGTACACCTTTTGATTTGGCCTTGTTAACAAATACTTCGGGGCTGCTTGATACCGGCAACGTCAGGTGGGTACGTATAGTTGACATTGTTGGTGACGGCAGCTATTTCGATACCTCGGGTGATATTATATACGACCCGTATCCAACATGGGGCTCAGCCGGTTTTGATTTGGACGCCATAGGCGTTTTAAACATGAGGACAGCGGATTTCGACCAGAATGGCAATGTTGGTTATGTTGATTTGTCTATTCTGGTTCAGGCGTGGTTAAGTCAGCCGGGCGATGAAAATTGGGATGGCCGATGTGATATTTCCCATCCAGCTGATGAAATTATTAACCTGCTGGACTTTGTCGTATTTGCCCGACAATGGTTGGCGGGCAAGCCGTAATAACCAGGATTGGATTGAGATTAGGCAGATGTGTGCCGATTTGAAAAAAGCATTTACGCTGATTGAATTGTTGGTCGTCATAGCAGTCATTGCTGTTTTGATGGGTATTTTGATGCCGGCGTTATCGGCAGCAAGAGGACAAGCCAAAGCTGCTGTTTGTCAAAGCAATATCCGACAGCTGCTGTTGGCCAATATTGGTTATGCAACTGAGAATAAAAGCAGTTATGTTCTCGCGGCCTTAGACATATTCAGCGATAACAAGCACCGCTGGCATGGTGTTCGAGATACTATTAACGATCCGTTCGATTCGGCCAGAGGGCCGCTAACGGGGTATCTGTCTGGCGGTGCTGTAAAGGAATGTCCAAAGAAAGTTAATTTCCGAAGGGGTGACCCTTGGGAGTGGGATTTTGAAGATGGGTGTGGTGGTTATGGCTACAATATGACGTATATCGGCTCGCGTATATGGGAAAGTGGTTATGAAGATGAAAAATGCAAAGTAACCACAGGAGACTTTGAGGTAAGGTGTCCAGCCAGGACATTAATGTTTGCAGATACCGCGATGGCTAAGTTGGATAATGGGCAACCATATTATTTAGAGTATTCCTTCGCCGAACCACCGTATTTTGTGGTTAATGGTGAGCCGGCCGTCGGCTGGGGATATGCGTCACCTTCGATTCACTTCAGGCATCGTAACAAAGTAAACATTGGTTGGGTTGACGGGCATATCGATGCAAGAGGAATGGCAGATTTTGATGGTGTTAATGCTTACGATGTTAAATCCAATGACGTGATGCTCGGCTGGTTCGAACCTATAGATAACAGCCAATTTGACTTGGAATAAAAATCCTTTGGTTTATAATTAGCCGCGTGGATAAGGCGAAATTAAAACAGGCTGCTGCTTTTACCCTGCAGGGATTAAATCATCTTCTCTGGCCTGCGGTTTGCATCAATTGCCGCCAGAGTATTTGCGAGACGGATAGAAGTTTGTGTAAGGATTGCTGGGGCCGGCTTATAAGCTGCGCCGGTGCTGATTACTGCCCACGCTGCGGCCGGGACGTCAGTAGATATGCAATAGTTGGAGGTGTTTGTCCGGATTGCCAGGGCAAAGATTTTTATTTTGACGGGATCGCAAGAAGCGGCGTGTATTCGCAGAGTCTGCAGGAGATGATACTGGCCTTTAAGAATAGCCGGACTGAGCTGGATTCGACCTTGGGCTTTTTGGCGGATTCTGCATTACAGGGCAGCGGCTTTGTAAACGAAATAGAACTTTTTATCCCTGTTCCGCTGCACTGGTCAAGACGATTAGTTCGCGGCTATAATCAGTCTTTTATTTTAGCCAGGCAACTAAAGCACCCCACGGTGAAAATCAGCACCGACCTCGTTCGTATCCGCAGAACCAAATCTCAGCCGGCAATGGCCAGCGTCGCCGCCCGTGCGAGAAATGTAGCCGGTGCCTTTGCGGTTCGCAAGGGACATAATTTCACCGGCACAAAGATTTGCCTTGTGGATGATATAAAAACTACCGGGGCAACATTGAACGAGTGCGCCAAGACGTTGAAACAAGCCGGAGCATCAAAAGTCTTCGCATTGGTCCTCGCCGTCGCAGGACAGAATATCAGCTAAACTCATCACACAGGCTCAGATATGAAAGAATGTCTATAGCTTTTCGTATTTTATAGCGGCGCGGTATAGGCCGTTGATGCGTTTGCCGTCAACGATGAGAGGGGAATAATTTTCGTTTCTCGGCTGAAGGCGAACTTTATTGTCCGGCTCGAAGAAGACCCGCTTAAATGTCGTCTCATGCGGCTCTGCAAATCGGATAAAACAGTCATCGCCATTGTGCACTTCAGCAGCAGGGGAAAAGACAACGATGTCACCTTCCCGGAATTTCGGCTGCATTGAGTCTCCGACAACGCGAACGCCAAAGGCGTTGGGGTCGTGGATATCGGGGCAGCGGACATAATCATCAGCTATGCCAACGGGGTAGTCCAGGTCATTAAAATCTTCCGGATAACCGGCTGCAACTTTATTTATCACCGGTACCATTCGGCCGGCTGATAACGAGGCCTTTCCCTGCTCAATATCCAGGTTACTTTCTGCCAGAAACGAATCGAGTTTGCTCACATCGGTTTTTTTATGGATGAGGTTTTTGATAAATTGCCGATATTTGCTATTTTCAGCTTCCGCAGATTCGTATTTCTGTCGGATATCGGAGGGCATCCCTTCCATATGAGCGATGTGCAGCAGAAGGCCCGGCTCAAATTCAAGTGCCTTCTCGAGCTTTCTTAATAATTCGTCGCCGGGAGGATTTTTTACCCTGCTGGTTTCGATGGTGGATAAGTACGGCTTGGAAAATCCAATCTGGCCGCTGACCTCATCCAGTGTCAGATTCAACTGCTCACGTTTTTTTCGTATTATTTTACCTAATGACATAAATCAAATTATACTAACAACGATACTAAATGCAATAAAAAGTTAGATAAATATTTAACAATTTTTGAGCCTGGTCCCTATTTGAGAATTCAGAGAAGCTCGACCGTAGGGATCTCCGCTCCCTTGGGGATAAATTCGCTTCGAGCTTAAAATTGGGTTTGATTGGGTTTGAATTGGGTTTGTTTTTCCCAGGGTAGTTTATTGTTCGTGGTTCACAGTTCATTGTATTAACAGTACTTACGTTCATTTTAGGCATCCGGAAAATTGGCTTTGGGATTTTTGGGCCAAAAATCGATGTTCATTTTCATAACCCTTTAATTAAACAATACTTACATTCATCTAATTTTCCACCAAATTGGCTTTGTTTGGGTTTGTTTTGACCAAGTGTCCATTGTCCATTTTTCATTGTATTTCCTTGTCGTAACTACGGTTATGAACATTTGACTTTTTTTAAAATTGGGTTTGTTTTGCATAAAAGGTCATAATTGATTGATAATATTTCAACCGCGGATTACGCGGATTTACACGGATTTTAGCCACAAAGGCACCAAGGCACGAATTATTTTAACCACG
>CAYWUO010000205.1:0-3925 GCA_964461285.1 uncultured Pirellulales bacterium | reverse complement strand
CAAGCTCGAAAATAACAGAAAGTGCGATAGATGTATTCAAATCATCATTCATTGCTGCTTCAAATTTCTCCCTTAATTGCTTCAGTTGCTCCGTCACTGCACTGTCAGCTTCACCTTCAGGAACTTGTGTCATTCTTTTTCGCACCGCTTTTACCGTCTCGGTGATTTTTTCGTAACCGCTCTGCGCTGCAAATAGTGCAGCATCCGAAAAATCCAATGGACTTCGGTAGTGGCTGTTCAAAATCAGCTGCCTGACCGCCAGCGGATTGTAGCTTTTGGTCAGTCTTTCATGCGCACCGGAAAAGGCCTGCTTTAACGTAATAAAATTATCCAGACTCTTGCCCATCTTCTGGCCGTCAACAGTTACCATATTATTATGCAGCCAGTACCTAACAAACTGCGTTCCATTGGCCGCTTCTGCCTGGGCGATTTCGCAATCATGATGCGGGAACTGATTTTCCAGGCCGCCTCCGTGGATGTCGATTGTATTACCCAGATATTTCATCGCCATCACCGAGCACTCGAGATGCCAGCCGGGAAATCCCATTCCCCAGGGGCTCGGCCATTGCATAATATGGTTCGGCTCGGCCTTCTTCCACAGGGCAAAATCCGCGGGATTTTTCTTATCCGGAGAAACCTCAACGCGAGCCCCACTTAGCATCTCATCAATGTTTCTGCCGGACAGTTTTCCATAGCCCTCGAATTTCGATACATCGAAATATACCGAGCCGTTGACCACATAGGCGTAGTCTTTTTCCAGAAGTTTCTTTACCAGGTCAATCTGCTCGGTTATATGGCCGCTGGCCCTTGGGCTGATGTCCGGCCGAACACAGTTAAGCTTATCCATGTCCTCGAAATAACTGCGAGTATAGTATTCCGCCAGCGCCATCGGATGTTTCTTTTCTTTTTTTGCTGCCTCGGCAATCTTGTCCTCACCCTGGTCAGCATCGTCGGTGAGATGACCGACATCGGTTATATTCTGTACATAGGTAACGCCGAACCCGAGATAGCGGAGATATCGAACCAGAACATCAAAGCTGACATAACTTTTTGCATGCCCTAAATGAGCGTGACCGTATACGGTCGGCCCACAGACGTATATTCCGACCCGACCTTTTTTTAACGGCTTAAATTCCTCTTTATTTCGTGTCAAACTATTATAAAGCTGCAAACTCATAGATTCTGCCTTTTATAGTGTTCTTTTCATTTTCTTTTTTAATAGTGCGATAGCAGTAGCGGCCATTGCCTCACCGGCTCCTATTTCGCCAAGCTGCTCGTTTGTTTTTGCCTTGACGTTGACCGATGTAAAATTAATTCCCAAAAGCTCGGCAATGCACCTCTTTATCTGCCCTTTGACCGGCTGTAAACTCGGCTGTTCAGTGTGTATTATCAAATCGACATTGACAACTTCCCATTGTTTTTCTTCGAGCTTGTCTTTTACAATAAGTAAAAGCTCCTTGCTATCAACATCTTTCCATTTCGGGTCTGTGTCGGGGAACAATGTTCCTATGTCACCCAGGCCACTTGCGCCTAACAGGGCATCGATAATAGCATGCAGGGCCACGTCACCATCGCTATAGCCGGCTAGCCCTGCGGGAAACGGTACATAGACACCGCCGAGCATCAGTTTTCTGCCCTCGACTATCCTGTGGATATCGGTGCCGATGCCGCTTCTGTATTCTGCCTGTGGTTGCTCTATCACAATTTCCCCTTCGTACTTGGAATATCGGTCCCGACAATCGCCACGGCCATTGCCAGCGATTTACCCAATCCCTTGAAAATGGCCTCAGCTATATGGTGGCTGTTTGTGCCGTAAGGAACGTTTATATGAAGATTAAACTTGCCGTTGTTCGAAAAGCTTCGCAGCATTTCCTCAAGACACTCTACGTCAAAATCACCGATTTTGTCCGTCCGGTACTCGACATTATACACGCAGCTTGACCTGCCGGACAAATCCACAGATACATTCGCCAAAGCATCCTCCATCGGCACGGAGCTGTGGCCGTATCTATTAATACCTTTTTTATCTCCGAGCGCCTTAAGTAAACACTCACCCAGACATATCGCAATATCTTCAACCGTATGATGCGCATCGACGTTCAAATCGCCCCTGGCTTTGACTACCAAATCGATTTTTCCGTGCTTACTAAGGTGCGTAAGCATATGGTCCAAAAAGCCGACGCCCGTATCAATTTCATATTTGCCGAGGCCATCCAGATTAAGCTCTACGCTAACATCGGTTTCCTTAGTCTGCCTGTGCGTTTTAGCAATTCTATCTTCCATAAAAATAATCCTTATTTGGTAACTGGTTATTATCTAACCGATTTCTGCCAAGATTTCCTTTAAAGCCGAAATTAATTTGTCATTTTGCTCAAGTGTACCGATTGTAATTCTCAATTTATCCTTCAGTTCCGGATAATTAAAGTATCGGACATATATATTTCGCTGCGTCAATTTTTCGTAAACTTCATCCGCTTGGGCATTTTTACATTTTGCCAGTACGAAATTTGCCTGGCTGTCGGGAACATCGAAATCGAGCTTTCCAAGCTGCTCGGTCAATCTGGCGCGCTCCATCTTTACTTTCTCTACGTTTTCTTTGAAATACTGCTGGTCTTTTATCGCTGCGGTTGCCAGTGCGATAGCGATGGAATCGACATTGTAGGAATCCTTGACTTTCATCAGGCCGGCTATCAAATCCGGCTGGGCAATAGCATAGCCGAACCGAAGACCTGCAAGCGAATATCCCTTGCTCATCGACCGAAGAATAATCACATTGTCAAAATCTTTCACTAAAGACGTGCAGTTTTTTTCTGCAAAATCCACGTATGCCTCATCAACCAATAATACGCCGGAAAGCTCATCCGCCAGAGAGGCAATCTCCTCGACGCTTATAAAGGTCCCGCTTGGTGCATTCGGATTGCAAAGAATGGTCAAGGTAGCGCCTGTGCCGGCTAATTTTGCCGGTAGATTAAATTCTTTGTCAAAAGGTATCTCGATTGCCTTGCAATTCTGCAAATTGGCTAATACCGGATAAAGCGAATAAGTCGGAACCGGATAGGCAACCGGACGTTTTTCATCGCAAAATGCCTGGAGTGCTATTCGCAGCAGCTCATCTCCGCCATTGCAGCACATAATGCTGTCGGATTGTACGCCATTAACCTCCGCTACTGCTTCTCGGAAGGCATTTGCCATAGGGTCAGGGTATCGGCGAAGCTGTTCCGGCTTTATTTGCGCCAGCGCCTTTAATACCTGTGGCGAAGGCAGGTAGGGATTCTCATTGGTATTGAGCTTTACAACGTTGGTTTCTTTAGGCCTGCCCTCCATAGCCTCGGCGAAGGAGGGCTGAAAGCCCGGCTCATAACCCCTGGCACTTTCAATATTTCGACGGAAATAACCCATAGTTGACTCGTATTGCGTACTGCGTATTGCGTAAAAGGAACCTTGTCTCTCTTATACGCTGTTCGCTATTTTTGTAAGATTATACGCTTATTTGGCTGGAAGTGAAAGTGCGATTTTGTGATTATTCGCAAGGTTATACCTTAAATTGCCATTCCGGCTAAGGTGGGAATCAATGCTTGCCCAGCACGAAATGGGCCTTGTGTGGGGGTCATTGCAAGCCCGCCGTCGTTTGGTGGACGCGGCAATCTCTCTTTATCAACTCTCACACTTATTCCCGATTCATCGGGA
Source organism: uncultured Pirellulales bacterium (assembly GCA_964461285.1). GTDB lineage: Bacteria > Planctomycetota > Phycisphaerae > Sedimentisphaerales > Anaerobacaceae > CAZBWE01. The sequence goes on along the minus strand of CAYWUO010000205.1, from coordinate 238 downwards.
TCGAAATGTCGAACCATTAGAATTCAATTAGTGTTTCCAACGCAGTGAAAACACATAAGCCAAGCAAATAAAGGAACAACTGAATTGGAAATTACGAAAATTGTGGAGTAAGCACCATTGCTCTGACGTACACTAAAATCAGTTATGAATTATGACATGTCTTTCAGGGCTGGTTCTCATTAGGTTTTTTCTCCGATTATCCAAACGATTATGATTTTTATGGTGTACATGGCAACCT
>CAYWUO010000204.1:0-3932 GCA_964461285.1 uncultured Pirellulales bacterium | reverse complement strand
TGTGTTGCCCTTAGGCCGGATACGACAGTAACGATGAGCATAAGGGCGAAAGTAATTATGGTGAACCAGTTTCCCCAGGCAGCCGTCTGAACGTGAGCCATCTTGACTACCACAGTGCCAATTGCAAAAGACTGTATGAACATTTTGACCTTGCCCGAGAGTGTTGCTGCAAAATTAACGCCGCGAGCTTCAGCAATATGACGCAGAACCGTTACATAGGCCTCTCTCAGGATTAAAACACCCGCAACAAACCAGTGAATTGCTGCTAACATCTTCGGCCCAAAACCGAAAAGCTTCGGCTGGCCAATTAAAGCAAAACAAATGAATGCGCCACAGACCAAAATCTTGTCAGCCAGAGGGTCAATCATTCGCCCAAACTTACTGGTAACATCGAATCTGCGAGCCACTATGCCGTCCACAATATCGCTTAGGCCGGCAACAACAAATATAATAAATGCGATATCCAGGAAAAATGACGCGTTTGAAACATGAGGTGAGTAAAGAATCATAATCAGAAAAACAATGGTCAAAACAAGCCGGCTGAAAGTCAGTATGTTAGGTACAAGTCTTAGCATAAAAGCAAGTTTACAACTGATTTTTTAATAATTCAACACTAAAATTGTTCGATAACCAAATCGTAATCTTTTGTCCCGACAACTCTCGTATTGATAAATTTACCGGGTTTTTCAGAGCAGTTTTTTATGATACAGGCGCCGTCAATATCAGGTGCCTGTCCGTAATAACGTCCCCTCCCACCACCCTTGCCATCAACAGAATCGACCAGGCAGGTCATTTTATCGCCGATTCTCCTTTTATTTTTAGAAAAGGCGATTTCCTGCTGGGTAAGCATCAATTCCTCGAGCCGCTGCTGTTTTATTTTGTCAGGGACCTGAGCAGGCATTTCGGCTGCTGCAGTTCCGGATTCGGGATAAAATTGAAAGCATCCGAGGGCATCGAACTTCGCCCACTCGATAAACTCCAAAAGCTCGGCGAACTGCTCGTCGGTTTCGCCTGGAAAACCGATTATCAGTGTCGTCCGCAGTACAACATCAGACATAACGCTACGCAGAATCTCGATTAATCGCTGGAGCCGCTCTTTAGTGTCAGGTCGGTGCATTGCCTTTAATATTTCATTATTTACGTGCTGGACAGGGATATCAAGATAACGAACGATTTTTCCCATTTTTGCTATCGTCTCAATCAATTTTTCATCAATTCCGGCTGGCCAGAGATACATTAATCGAATCCATTTCAGAGCCGAAATCTTTTCGAGCTCTTTCAGCAGTTTGCTGAGACCATTTTTCATTTTCAAGTCCCGGCCATATTGGGTGCTATCCTGCGCGATTATGTTCAATTCCACTACGCCTGCTGAGACCAATTCGGCAGCTTCGGCCAGAACCAGCTCCAGAGGTTTACTTCTAAAACTTCCCTTAATATTCGGAATTGTGCAGAACGAACAGCGGTGATCACATCCTTCGCTGATTCGCAGGTATGCCCAATGGTGTGGAGTAATTAGTAATCTGACCCTGTCATCACCGCATTTTTCCGGTAAATGCCCCAGATAAGCAGCTTGCCGGTCGGAATGAAGAGTTTTATCAATTATTTGGGCGATATTATCCCGCTCGCCAAGGCCGACAACGGCATCGATACCATCGGCCTGGCTGAAAAGCTGCCTGCCTAATCTTTGTGACAGGCACCCCGCTACAATCACTTTTTTAACGCTGCCTCCCGTCTTGCATTTTACCGCGTGTTTTATCACATCGAGGGCTTCGGCCTTGGCAGGTTCAATAAAGCCACAGGTATTGATGACAATAACGTCGGCATTATCCGGCTCAGAAGATATCAAAAAGCCAGCCTGGGCGATTTCAGCCAGCATCCTCTCACTATCAACGACATTTTTAGGACATCCCAGCGAAATGAGCCCTACAGTTAAGTTTTTTTGCTTTTTTTTGGCCATCAATAGAAGAAATAACAAAAAAATCCAAATTAGTCCATTTTTCATTCAAATAATATTCAATCTATTAAATTAAAACGATTTTTTATTTGACGATTAATGATGGTGTCCCTATACTGTACCATCAAAATATAAACTTACTTGGAGGAATAGCGCATGGACAATTTTGTAAGCAACAAACCGGGTAACCAAAACCTAAACAAACCGGTTCCGCTGGAAAATGACCTCAATAAGCCAATACCTTTCGATGACAGTGATAGCGGCAAAGCGAGTGTATCACGCCAACCATTGAATTTAGGCGACAGCGGCACAATGCAGGCACCTAAGATTGCGACGCCAAAACCCGCAGTAAATAAACCTACAAATGAAGCAGCTTCTCCCGACCGAATCACCGGCGTAAAGACCTTCTTTACAAAACTGCATCCCGGTGCTATTGAGTTTCTCGATGAGCAAATCGTCAACTGGCTAAAAGGAAATCCCGGTGTTGCGATAAAACATACCAACACAACTACAGGTGAGATCCAGGCCAAAAAGACCGAACCTAGTATTATCGTTACAGTCTGGTACTAGTTTGCGTCTTGCAGGTTATGAAGGAAGACTGCTCAGCCGCTATTAAAAAGCTGAATCAGTCATAAACTGCAAGCTACGACCTGCTTTTCTGCCCTTATTTATATTCGATTACCTGGTAGCTGACTTTCTGCTCCATTGGAAGCAGTTCGACCCGCACAGTGATTTGCGTTTCGGTCAGGTCAATCAGACAAGCACCGGTGCGGGATATCCAATCATCGATGGTGCCGTCATGGTTGGAGGCAACTGCATCGTTGAGCATTACGACACTATGATTTGGGTCAACCGATGATGATAAGTCCTGTAAATCTATAGTCTCATAGTTCTCAAATGTAATTACTCCCCGGACTACCTTTTTAATAGGTGAAGATAGTGCCTCTATCTTGGCGCTGAGCTGGCTAAGGGTCACCATTGTCGATCCCGGTGGCTCATTAGGTTCGAGACTACCGGCTTTCCCCGTAAAACAATCAAAAACCATAAATAACAAGGCAGCCAGAATAACAATGAGCAGGATATTCTTTTCTTTAGCTCTCATTTAAGTTTCCTCCATAAAACTATATTGTTTTTATATATAAACTTATCACTGCCCAGCAGGCCAGGCAGTCTTGACCTTATAGCTGGTCGGGCCTAATTGCCAATCGACAGGACAATCACCAAACCAATTATTCGACAGGACACTAAAATCAACCAAATTAACTTTTTCATCTCCGTATAGGTCCGCCTCCAGATTACTTCCATCCTCAAGCCACTGAGCGGTAAAACTTGCCAGGTCGTCCCAATCAACTACAAAAGTGGCCTGAAAATGTATCCAGCCAATGTTTTCGCCCCAGGCCCAGCCATCGAAGTTGCCTTCACTGTCAATAGTAACTCCATAATGATTCGAATCATTCGGAACATCCGGATTAAAGTTTATCCAGCCGACATTTTCCCCCCATGCGAAGCCGCTTAATAAACCATCACCATTATTTTTTATACCCGCATTAGGGTCTGCAATATTTGGGTCAAGCTTTATCCAGCCGATATTCTCCGCCCAGACAAAACCAGTCAACTCGTTATCGTTTACAGTTACCCCAGGGCCTCGATTTGGCTCTAAGTTCAACCAGCCGACATTTTCACCGTAAGCATACTGACTACCATCCTTATTGGGGTCGATATTCTCAGCAGAAACAAGACCTGCTGAAGACAGCAATATCACCTGAAAAATGCTTATAATTAATATTTCAAGCTTCATCTTATCCATGCTATAACAAACCTTAATGAGGTTATTATGGCCAGAGAAGACACTTTCTGGCCTATTTTAATCCCGCCGTACTCTGATATCACTAAATTGGCCTTTTTGTAAGGTCACCACTCCAAAAAGACAAAGTTTATCATATATATACCCTCCTGTCCGATAAATTTAGAGAAAATT
>CAYWUO010000203.1:2802-3935 GCA_964461285.1 uncultured Pirellulales bacterium | reverse complement strand
GCATCGCAGCCCCCGAAAGTCGTCACACCCTCACCAACTGCAGGCGAGCCATTTATGTAGCTGTCCGTCTCGTATGTCCATACAAGTTTCCCACTCGTTGAATCTATGCAATATAGTTTATTATCATAGCTGCCCACAAGTATCCAAATATTGCGGCCATCCGGTGAGCGCGTCCAGTTTGCAGCACCAAGAATCTGCCCATCGGTTTTATATTTCCATTTAAGCGAACCGTTTTTTGCATCAAGCGCGTACAGGAAGGTATCCGTAGAACCCACATAAACACAGCCTTCAACCACACAAGCAGCCGCCTCAACGGCATCTCCGGTCCGGTATGCTCACACTTTAGCCCCGTTTTTTATATCAATTGCGTAAACATTTGCATCATTAGAGCCAATGAAAACAAGACCACCATCAAGTGCCGGCGATGACTTGACTTGTCCATCAGTTTTGAACCTCCAGACAAGCTCCATTGATTCAGGCAAAGACCCTGTTGCCCTGCCCGCCACGAAACATCAGCCAACTGCCCCCAGGCTCAATCACTACTTCCGTCGTTCTGACTTTCTCTTTAACTTTTAAATCATGCCAGCCTATCATTAAAACTATGAGAGTTACACACACTGCAACGATGCCGACAATTGCCAAAAGCGTCTTAACAACAGCTCTCATAAATAATCACCACCGTTACTTGCTATAATATCACACGAACAACCGACGCTAATAATAACCTATTCAAACATAAGAGGCAACAGGACAGTTATACTGCCTTGTTTGTTAGTATTGGATTCGAAGTGATTCGACTTAGGACAAATTTGATATGAAATATAAGCACAATAAAAGGCCTGCTGATGGCAGGCCTTTCATATTAAGCTATGACTATTTGTAGTTCACCAGAACAGCTTTTGCAACACCCTCACTTATAATACCACTTTCAAGAAGAGTATTCACAGATTCCGACATAGTCATCATTCCGTGTTGTTTGCCCGTCTCGATTACGCTTCGCAGGAAATAACCGCCTTTTCTCCTGATAATATTTCTTGCAGCTCTTGTTGTAACCAGAACTTCACACGCCACCCGTTGCTGCCCATCTGTGGTAGGAAGTAATTCCTGGTGAATTATACCCTGCAATGATTCGG
>CAYWUO010000203.1:0-2792 GCA_964461285.1 uncultured Pirellulales bacterium | reverse complement strand
TCGGTAGCAGGGGCGTAACTTACAAGTCTTTCAATAATCTTGTCTATCGATATAACATGCAGTGTGGAAAAAACCATGACACCCGTTTCCGCAGCAGTCAAGGCAATCTTAATCGTTTCATAATCTCTCATCTCACCTATAGCGATAACATCAGGGTCTTGCCTTAAAGCGGCTCTTAATCCGCTGGAAAATGACTTCGTATCTTTGCCAATTTCCCTTTGCCTGACCATACCGACTTTATTTGAATGCACATATTCAATAGGGTCCTCTATCGTAATAACGTGTCTCTCAGATGTGGAATTAATCTCATCTACCATTGATGTCATAGTAGTTGTTTTACCCTGGCTTGTACTTCCGGTTATTAACACTAATCCTTTTGTCCGGCGGGCCAAGTCTTTAACAATATCAGGAAGGAACAATTCTTCAATTGTTTTAGGTCTTGTAGGAAGAATTCTAATCGTCGCTCCCACCTGGCCGTTAAAATAACCGATATTTATCCTGTATCTTCCGCCTTCATCTGCCAGCATCAAATCGTAATCCAGGTTTTGTTCAAACAGCTTTTTCTGTTCTTCTGTCAGTAATTCTAATGATATTTCCCTGCTTTGCTCAGGGGTTAGCTTTTCTTTCGTGATGGGAACCAATTTCCCCCCTACCCTTAAAGATACAGGAGCACCAGCACAAATATGAATATCGGTGGCGTTCTGTGTCTTGGCGTGCTCTAATAACTGTTTTCTGCTTATCACAATCCGATTCTGAATTTATTTGTTGAGCTTCTGGTCTGCCGTGCTCGGCTGCACATTGTATTTATTTTAACTTCTTTTTCTTCATTCGCAGGTGCACTTATCTCGATTCTTAAAGCTGCTGACTTGATTTTCATATTAGTAATATCTAATTCTATAGCTTTGTCAAAGATTTCTTTGTTTTTATCTTTGATATTTTTTTCTGCCCAGGCCAGGCCGCTTGTCATCAGATTCCTCTCGCACACCCGAAGATATGCAGTATCTGCCTGGAACAGTATAATATTCGAGCCACTGGTTAACACAAACATTTCAAGTCCAATTACACTAAGTATCAATAAAACAAGAATCAACACAAAACCTTTTCTTCTTTTATCTTTCATCTTCACTTTATAGCTCCTTGCGCCACACCTACAAAATAGAGATGCGAATTGGCCATTTTCCTTTCCCAGTTGCCTCTTACCTCGTGTTCTATTTGGGTCTTAACCGACACCGCATAACCTCTGTCGTTTCCTCTCCATACTTGCCATTTTATTTTAGCATGAGGTACTGACCAAACACTCATATCATTAACATCGCCATTCTCAGCAGCCGTTAAATTGCATCTAAGCACTTTATCATCCTTGACCTGATAGCCAATCACACAATCGTCCTTCCCGACTAACAGCAGCCCCTCATTTGTAGCATATTGTCCAAACGACACCGGCAGTCCTTTGGCTGCATTAATGTCTCGACGCATCCGCTCCAACATATCAAGCACAGTCGTGTTCGTCTGGATAATACGATATGACCGCGGAATATCAGTAATAAGCGTGGTAAATACCCAGGCAAAGGCAAACATAAGAAATACAAGAACAGCCATTGTCACCAACATCTCTACTAATGAAAAACCTTTACGCATAATCAACGTTCCCCCTCGAATAAGGACCCCTGTTCCAAAATGTACCTGCTTAATTGAACTTTCACTTCTTTATTAAAGCTTTTGCCGCTTATCGTTACTTCTACCAATTCCATCCCCTGCCAGTGACCATCTCCCGGAGAGCTCTGAATCGAAACATTCAGCTTAGGCCAAAGTCGCTTAAAATCCTCGTCACTGATTGGCTCACCTGTTACAGTAATGCTGTCAAGCTCTGCCTGGGCTGCTGCTATACAACGCTGCCTTACCAACTGATAGTGATTAAACCTTGCAAATCCACTTAGCGAAACCGCGAAACCCCCCAGGAGAATGCTAGAAACAGCCAACGCAACCATAAGGTCGGCAAATAAATAGCCACTGTATTTGTTTTTTTTACCAAACACTATCTTGCTCCATTTACTATCAGGGCGTCACAAGCTCAGCCAGATGATGAATAATTACAATTCCCGGAGAAAAAACCGCATAAACCACAAATCCAACCATCGCTCCCATAATAAGCGTTACACAAGGCCACATTATGTATCTGGCAAGATTGACGTGATAGCCATAGTTTGAGCGATAAAATGACTCGAGCATCTCTAACACCATTAAAGTATTCCCCGGGTTTACCTTCTCATCAAACGCCCACGCCAAAGCAGAGCTTAATCTTGCCTCTTTAACTGAAGCGGCGATATTCTCTCCAGCTTCCACCTTCGCCAGCCACTTCCTTAGTCTTTTTCTGAAAAAATTGTTCACATCCAGACCAAGTGTGTTATTAATAGCATCATTGACTGTGCAGCCGGCATTAAGCGACAGCCGTAAAAGCTCAACCACCTGAACCATTGAGTAATTTTTCTCAAACCAGTGCAGGATTGGTAAATGCCACTTAATAAAATCGCCGATTCGTGAAAGCATGTATGGCTTATCAGGCCGGCGAGGCCTAAATCTGACATAAATCGAAAAAGGAATAACTACAAAAACTATAGCTGCAATTACCAATCCAAACAGCCAGCCATATTCGAAAGCAGCGAAATCTGCAATTCCCATTAAAAATCGAGTAGCTGCAGGAAGTTCTGCTCCTTCGGTCATGTCTGTTAAAACTTCGGTGAACGTAGGAATAACCTTCCACACTAATACCAATGCTATAAAAAACATAAAGG
>CAYWUO010000202.1:0-3947 GCA_964461285.1 uncultured Pirellulales bacterium | reverse complement strand
CAAAATAAAAGGACTTTTATGTGTAAAAGTGAAGTCTGTATTCGATGAACAGGGCAGATTCAGCCCCACTTTTTATGAAGAAAAGCAGATATGCCTGGATGGGGATATGATAATTGAAGCCATTGGCCAAGCCCCTGATTTTTCATTCCTGCCCAGAGATATCGTTGAAAAACTGGACTTTACGCCGCAAAGAAAAGTAAAAGTTGACGAAAATGGTATGACCTCAATCCCCAGAGTGTTTGCTGGCGGCGACATAGTAAATATGAATTTAGATGCAGTTACTGCCATTGCCGATGCTAAAATAGCAACAGAGGGAATTCATAAAATGCTCTGTTGGAAATAGCTAATGGAAGTGCTGGTTAAGTATGAAAACGGATTCCGTTTTTCGGCTGTGTGTAAAGGGCACACAGTTACAACCGGACGTGGTAAGGATGGAAATAAAGAGCGAGACGGGATGTGGCCAGCTCAGCTTTTTGAAGCCTCGATCGGGATGTGCGTTGGTGGCTATATTGCCAAGTTTTGCAAAGAGCAGGGCATTCCAGCAGCGGTGAAACATTGTGTGGCAGGGTAATCACTGTACTCAAATCACAGGCTTTATTGAATGAATCTGTGGGTGCGGGATATATCGAACGGAACTGGCCACCGGCGTTGAGAGATTCAGGAGCATGGCCTTTGACGAGTTTAAAACAAAGCTTTCTAAATGGGGCTTTAACAAGGTTGTTGGACCCGGATTCGGTGTTGCGGCATAAGATTGTTGAGTTTGTTGATAAAGGTGATTTTGGCTTGGCATCGGGCCAGAAACACGATGGTACATATGAAAGAGTTTGGTTTGAAGAGCTTATTTTTCCTGAGGAGGTGGCATTTGAAACGGGTGTTTTCTTATTGACCAAGGCCAAAACACAAACTTTAAAAGAAGGGCAAAAACCTGAAACTAAAGCACAGCCGGTTTCAGAACTTGTGGTTGAACCTGGATCCGAGCCGGAACCAACAACTGGGACTCAAGTTACTCCTACTGAAGAGACAAAAGTCATAACACTTCGTCTTACAGGAACCATTCCACCTGAAATCTGGAATCGCCTCGGAACAAAAATACTTCCAAAGTTACGATCTGGCAACAATCTACAGGTCGGCATAGAGTTCAGCACAGAATTTAGTACCGAGATTGCAAAGACTATCGAAACCGATCTTCGACAAATCCTGCAGGACTTGGGAATTGCTGATAAAATAAGAATAGTTGAGGTTAAACATACCGAATCCTGACCACGAAGGAATTCTTTAACGAACGTTCAGTAATTATTTGTTCGCCTTACTAAAGTTAATTTCGGTTTGGAATTGCCAGCTAATTTACTCCGAAGAATGTGAAAATAATGGGATTCTCTGCCTTATATGGATTTATCTCCAGGTCCTAATAGCGGGGGCATCATATGCATATCTGAAGATGCAACATAGCTCGATATTAACCTTAGCGCATGCTAAAATCGTCCTAATGATTGTCGATGTTGTCGGCATCCAGAAGGGTTGATTTTCCGTAAGCCTTTGTCCTGCAAAATCTTATCTAATGTCACCCCTCCATACCCCGACATAGCTTTAAAGCCAACCTCGCTTCCAGCCGGGACAGTTACAGGCGACAGCAATGTCGCTAGAACTGTATAAAAATTCATCCCATCCATCAGGCCACCCTCCTGTAAGACTTCAGAAGTCCAACAAGACGCTCCCGACAGATGATTCTGCCACTGCCCTTTGGTCGTGGTTCAATCATATTGTTGTTAAGTCCCTGATGGGGTCTCTCATGGTGGTAATGAAGACAATACTACTCAATACAATACCTTAGGTGCACCTCGCCAAAGATTAACATCCTATTAAGACATTCGGATTTTATACTCCTAACAAATCTCTCAACAATCGGGGTCAGATTAGGAGCCATAGGCAGTGTGCGTACCGTTTTTATAGCAGATGATTCCAGCATTTTCCTGAATCCTTCTGTAAATAATGGATCCCTGTCATGGAGAAGGTATATCTTGTCTCTAAGAAATCCACTTATCGGATCCGTCAGGTTCCTGGCTATCTGCTTCATCCAGTCTACATGGGCTTGCTCTACAATACCAGCAACCTCGACCTTCCTGGTGGAATAATCTATAACTACCAAAACCATGTATCTTGTTAGGCCTTTTATGGTGTAAATCTTTGTTGTAAAAAAGTCTATTGCAGCAAGTGATTCCCAGTGTGCTTTGAGAAATTCTTTCCACGTTGTCTTTTTCAATCTATCCGGACTTGGTGTTAGGCCGGACCTTTTCAAAACATTGGATATTGTTTGGTGTGAGACTTTATAGCCAAGGTATTTTAATTGACCCGCAATTCGACGATAGCCCCAGCCGCGATTATACTTTGCAATCTTTATAATGAGCTTTTCAAGCTGTTCTGATATTCTCGGCTTACCGGGCTTTCTATTCTTGCTGCCATCGTACTTCATTGCGATTAGCTTTCTGTGCCACTTTAATATGGTATCCGATGAAAATGCACAGCAAACTTGAGACAAGGCTTTCCACCCCAGTTTTTTGCCCAATACAGCTAATAGTTTTCTCTGCTGGTCATTTAGAATTATTCTCTCTTTGGCGATTTTGCTCCTTATAATTGTATTTTCTGTTTTTAAGTATTCGATGATATCCTGCTGATGTCTGTTAATCCAACCTGCTAACATCGTCAGTAGCATAGTAAAAGATCGAATTTTCATATATTCTCCCTTATAACTTAATAAAAGGCAGAAATTATATAGAAGAGCATGAGAAAAGTCGACCTATTTCAGCTAAATCAGTTGTTTATAAAGTTATATTTTTCAGTATTTTAAAGTTCGGATGAATATTTTGACACTACGGGGTTACGTTAACTTGTAGTTGCCACTACTTAACCTGCCAGACACACCTTTTCTGTCTGGTAATTCGCTCAATGTCCGGTGCAGGTCAATTGCCCTAATTGCATCTACAAACTTTTTATAACCAACAGGCTTGGCTATATAACCAGCCACACCAAGCTCGAAACTCTCAACTATGTCTTGCAGCTCACTAGATGTGGTTAGTATTGCAACAGGAATCTTCTTTATCGTGTTGTCGTCTTTCATGACTTTCGGAAATTTGAGGCCGTTCATCCTTGGCATATTTAAATCCAAAAGAATAAGGCATGGTTTTTTATCTTTCTCTGTTCTTAGACACTCCAATGCTTCCTCACCATTGGCCTTGTGAACCACTTGGTTTGTGACCTTGAGGTCCTTGAGCGTACGCTCAGCTGTCATTGCATCGACGTGGTCATCTTCAACAAGCAATTTTGGCTTCGATTTTTGTTTTTTTGACGCCTTATTTTTTGTTTCAACTGGCCTGTCCATGGTTCAGCGATCACATGGATCCTAAAACAGGGGTATTATTAACCTAGGTTCCTAAGCTTACTTCAGAAACAAGGTATTTGCCTAATTCGTCAAATTGCTTTTCATTCTTATTATAAAAGGGAAGCAACTTTTGATATCTTTTGACCTTAGCAGCATTTTTTACTTCTTTAATCCGGATGTCTAAGGGGAGTCTCTTTTTTATATTGTGAAAAGCGCCGATGAATAAAATTGCCTTCTCATCGGCTTTTAGAGTTTGTTCTATTCTGTTGGCAATAAAGTTATCTCTTCGGTTTAGCAGTATCACTTTGACCAACTTATATTTTATAAACGCTATTATTTTTTTTGTTATCGATTTGGCCTGTGTTATGGCGAGCAGTTTATCGTACTCTTTTTTCACCAGCTTAAAATCCTCCGTTTTCATCAGGATAGCCCCTCTTTGAAGAAGTCTTAAGATTAACTCATAGTTTTTACTGCCGGCTTTCGCTGTATCTTCGGCTATTTTCTTGCCAACCTCACCATCAGCAACCATTCCATCCTGGTATATTTTCACTCCCTTGACATCCATAGAATC
>CAYWUO010000201.1:0-4053 GCA_964461285.1 uncultured Pirellulales bacterium | reverse complement strand
TCTTGACCCACCTTACAGGCCAATAAGCTCAACTGCAGGTTTTACTTCATATTCTAAAGACGATTTTAATGAGCAAGACCAACTGCGTTTAGCTGAGTTTTGCAGGCGAATAGACTCTAAAGGTGCTAAGTTTCTTCTGAGTAACTCCGACCCGAAAAATGAAGATTCTACAGACCATTTTTTCGAGACAAAATACAAAGGATTCAAAATCGAAAGAGTTATGGCAATCAGACCCATAAATTGCAAATCTTCCGGACGAGGAAAGATCAGCGAAATCTTAGTGACCAACTATTAACAGGATTAGCGAACAACTTCAAAGGAGCACGTATATGGCTAAAAGGCGAATTGATGAATCGTGGGAACTAATATTCAAGAAGTATAAAATTTATGATCACGATTTCGATAGTTCGACTTTTCACATTACTTCTGATCAAATTAGAGATGTTTTCCGTGAATTTAAAGGGGCTGGAAACAGAGACGTAAGAATCCTTGTGAAACGAGATACAAGAGAATCAAGACCACAAGTTTTTATTGATAGGAATCTGTTTCTGCTCCCTGTTAAGAATAAGCATTATGTAATTGTGAGAGGTGAAGGCTACGTCGATATCCCTCCTATTAAAGAGACAAAAAAAGTCTATACATCTAAACTCGATTTCAAGTTAGAAACGCCCTTAATTGGAAATTCCGAAATGCAACACGTAGACTTTGCTTACGCTGCAAGCCTCATCAGGACCTTCATGAAAGACGAATCTTTAGTTTTGACAATTAGAGGAAGAAAGTATACGCCCGAATTTTCATTTAAAGTGGGAAAACACGTCATCGAAACGAAAAGCGTCCAGACCGAAATTGACGCTGGATACGAAGGAAAAAACCAAGTTGTCTTAGTTGAAGCGAAAAATTTTAAAGCAGAAAATATCATCATTAGGCAACTTTATTATCCGTTTAGACAATGGAGAACTCACACGCAAAAATCGGTTGTAACACTTTTTTTTGGGAAGCGTGGTAAAACCTATTCGGTATGGCATTTTCGCTTCAAGGACATAGAAAACTACAACAGTATTGAAATGGTGAAGTCAGAACGTTTCGAAATAGTCAGTGATGTTTGATGATGAACTCTGAGCATTATGAATCTGAAGCAACTACTGTTTGGTCATTTCCTGAGCGAGGAAATTGGGCAACGCACAATTCGAAATATCGCGGTAATTTTGCTCCACAGATAGCACGCAATATCATCGAGATGTATACCGAAAAGGGGGATTCCATTCTCGATCCTATGGTTGGAGCTGGTACTACCCTTATCGAAGCAAAATTATTGGCAAGAAATGCACTTGGCCTCGATATAAATCCGCAGACCGTCGAAATTGCTAAAGAATCTTTGCAGTTTAAGCACAATCCGCCAAGCCGGCAGAAAGTCCAGGTTGGTGACGCCCGGGATTTATCTTTTTTAAAAGACAACTCTTTCGATTTGGTCCTTACGCATCCGCCTTATATGAATATTATAAAATACTCAGAAGGCAAAATCGAAGGCGACCTCTCAAATATCTCGAGCTTGTCAAAGTTCTGTGATGAAATCGGAATAATCGCAAACGAGCTCTTACGAGTTCTCAAGCCGGATAAATACTGCGCCATTCTCATTGGAGATACTCGAAAAGGAAAACATTTTGTTCCGCTTGCATTTAATGTTATGCAGCGGTTTCTGAAAGCAGGTTTTGTGTTAAAAGAAGATATTATAAAGGTTCAGCACAACTGCAAATTTACCGAACGCTGGCGACCCAAGGCGAAACGTGATAAATTTTATTTAATAATGCACGAGCACCTATTTGTCTTTCGCAAACCTTATGAAGCCGAAAATCTCTCTCCTCTTAGGCATAGCTGTTATCCGCGTGCCCGCTAGCCTGTCCCCGCGAAGGCGGGGATCAACGCATTTACTCATTCACGCCTAAACACTTTTTTGATCCAAAAATCCTTCGAGCTTTCTCGCCCGCACCGGGTGCTGCAGTTTTCGTATTGCCTTTGCCTCTACCTGCCGGACCCGCTCGCGCGTCACCTTAAAGATTCTGCCGACCTCTTCTAATGTATACGTATAGCCGTCACCAATTCCGTATCGCAGCTTGATAATCTCGCGTTCTCGGTAGGACAGTGTCTTCAGTATCAAATCAATTCTTTCTTTGAGCATCGCCTGCGTCGCTGTTGACACCGGCGAAGCGATATCATTATCTTCGATAAAGTCACCGAAGTAGCTGTCCTCGCTTTCGCCGATAGGCCGGTCAAGACTGATTGGGTGTTTGGATATCTTCAGCACCCTTCGCGCCTCTTCCAGGCTCATCTTGGCCTCTTCTGCTATTTCTTCGACTTTCGGCTCTCTGCCGAGCTTCTGATGCAGCACCTTGCCCGCCGACCTCAGCCGGCTCATCGTCTCTATCATATGCACCGGTATTCGAATCGTCCGTGCATGGTCTGCTATCGCGCGGGTGATTGCCTGACGAATCCACCAGGTGGCGTATGTGCTGAACTTATATCCTCTGCGGTACTCGTATTTATCGACCGCTCTCATCAGGCCGGTATTTCCTTCCTGTATCAAATCCAGAAAGCTCAGTCCTCTGTTGCGGTATTTTTTGGCGATGGAGACGACTAATCGGAGGTTTGCGCTGGACAGCATTCGTTTTGCATTCTCATATTGGCCGAACACTCTTTCCATTGAGCGCAGTCTCTTATCTAATTGTTTTGGCGTTTCCATAATCAGGCTTTGCAGGCCTTCCAGTTCTTGTTTCATCGCCTCGATATCTTCACTGGTTACCATGCGGTTTGGCCCTGCGCTTATGGCTTTTTCTAATAGGTGCATTTTTTGGCAGATTCCATGCAGCTTGTTTTTCAATGGTGCGATTCTGCTGGTTCGCAGACTCAGTTCTTCCAGCAGGGTGGCTATTTTCCATCTGTTTCTGTGTATCTTTTTTAGATGTTTTGTCTGCAGTTTTTTATTGTCTGTCTTTATTACCCGACTAAAAAGGTTCTGGTTGGCGTTAAGCAGTGTATTTACGGTTTCGCAGTTCTGAGGTATCCGTTTTTTTATAGTGTTTTTTGCCAGGTAATGGGTCGTATTCGTTTTGATTGTCCTGTCGAAGGACAGGTCCCCGTTTTCTACCTGCTGCAGCAGTCCGAGCGCATTTTTCGCGCAATAGTCTGATTGCAGCATCTTCCGCCTGAAGCTCATCTTTGATATCTCGATCTTCTTCGCCAGACTAATCTCATCCGTCCTCGTAAGCAGCGGTATTTGCCCCATCTGTGTCAAATACATGCGGATAGGGTCGTCGATTCGGCGGGTGACCTCCTCAATGACGAGGTTTTTTTCGAGGATTTCGTCGTCCTTTATATGGTCGCCTTTTTCATCTTCCTGCTCGGCTGGAGAGGCCCCGGAGTCCTCGAAATCCTCGCCATCGGGCTTGGCGGCCAGCTGAGATTCCACGTCAGACTCCTCGAGTAAACTGATGCCCATCTCGTCCAACGTGGTTAAGAGGTTGTCCAGCTTGCCCGGACTTACGGCTTCATCAGAAAGCTCCTTGTTCAGCTCCTCGTAAGTGAGGAAGCCCTTCTTCTTGCCTTTCTCTATCAGCTCCTTGAGCTGCTGGCGAGGATCCTTCGTCGGAGCCGGCTTATCTTCGGCGGACTGAGATTGCTGGGACTGCTGCTTACCGGTGTTCTTCCCATATAGCTGGAACTTGTGCTTGCCGGCGTTCTTTCCGAATTGCGGGGACTTGCGCCTGGACCTGTCCTTATCGACATCCCTGTCGGTATGCTTTTCGACGGTTTTTTCTGCTTTTGTCTTTCTTTTTCTTGCCACGGTTAATGGACTCCCTATTTGATTTATTATTTACTATTTAATATTTACGATTGTTTGTAGTTTATGGTTCATAGTTCATAGTTTATGGTTCGTAGTTTATGGTTCATAGTTCATAGTTTCCGCCGTCGCCAAGGCTTTGGCGGACAAGCATTGTTCGTTAGCCACGAAGGCATTAAGACACTAAGTATTTTCTACCACAGAGGACACATACCCGC
>CAYWUO010000200.1:0-4057 GCA_964461285.1 uncultured Pirellulales bacterium | reverse complement strand
GAAGCAATACCCTGCCGCAGTATTCCATGATTATCCGCCACTAAAATCCTTATGCTCATAATAACCCCCGTCAACTTCACTATTTTTTTTAGTTTTTTCACGCTTTATTGGTGCTATAAGTGTAACATGTGTGCCCTGGCCGAGTTTAGACTCTATATCAATATTGCCGCCAAGGTAGTTCAATCTCTCACGGATGCTGAAAAGCCCAAAACCAGCCGTTTTGCCTGAACTAAATCCCTCTGTGGGCGGTTTGAATCCGACTCCATCGTCGATAACATTAATGTGTATATTGTCATTAGTTTTACAAATGGAAACCTTCACGAACTGTGCCTGAGCGTGTTTGACGACATTAACCAGTAATTCCCGCACTGCTCGATACAGAATAGCACAAACATCATCGTCTAAGGATTTGGATTGTGCATCATCTTCAAACTCGGTCTTAATCTCATACTTTTGTTGAATTTCCTCATTGAGGTATTCTCGCACCGCAGCATCAAGGCCCAGTTCATATAAGGTGGGAGAGCCCAAATCAAATGTTAAAGATCGCATATCGCCAATTATCCGGTCGAGATGTTTGTAGATTTTATCCAGCGGTTCAACCAATTCTCCTAACAAACCTTTATCCCGTAGTTCACCTAAATTGATTTTGAACAAAATCAGATTTTGTGTAACCTGGTCATGCAATTCGATTGCAAGACGCTTGCGTTCGCGCTCCTCGGTTAATGACATCTCCGACGTAAGGTCCCGAAGCCGTTTTTGATAGTCTAACAGCTTTTTCTGAGCCTCTCTCTGTGCTGTGATATCCCTGAAAACACCTAATATTCCGATGACATTACCTGTTTCATCTTTCACGGGTGTTTTGATTGCATGGACAACTACCTCTCGTCCGTTCTGAATGTACTTCTCGTTAATATCTTCTGTTTCGCCGGATTTTATAATTCTTCTATCGTCGGCTCGGTATCTCTCAGCCAGCTCCTTATGGAAGAAATCATAATCTGTTTTTCCAACAACTTCCTCGGCATTAATCTTCAAATCCTTAGCATAATCCTCATTGCAGGACACATAGACCGAGTTCTCATCTTTAAGGAAAATCTTTTGAGGAAGGTTTTCGAGAAGCGTTCTATACTTGCTTTCGCTAACTTGTAACGCATCCATTGTCTTTTTACGCTCGGCACTTTCGATAACCTCCCAAATACCTTCTCGCCTGATAATAGCAAACTCGTGACAGTTGACAACATCTATGATTTCAGATGCTCCACATTCATTAATACAATAGCTGCAAATGGCAATCATTCGATATTTGCCAATCGCCTTATTTACCTCTTTTTCATAGTCAGCAAGCTCTTTCCAGACCTCTTTTTCAAACCCGCTCACATTACCTGTTACCCTCATACCAGCAAAACCAGAAGCCAGGGCTTGATTGAGTCGGCCAAGCCAAGCGTCAAGAACCTTCTGTAGGTTAAAAACGCCGTCTTTGAGATACCAATCTGAATGCGGAATGATCTGGACTTGTCCTTTTTCTATATACCGGTCAAAATCAGGTACAGACTTTCTTAATATTTCTTCGGCCTCTTCTACACTTAGAGGCTCTGAAGTGACCCACATGCAGAATTCATTGCTTTCCAATCCTGCCTTGAAGTAGGGCACCAGAATATCGAACAAATCTTCTTTGGTTTTATAGAACAGACAAAGATGTGTCCCCCAGGAGACATCACCTAATATATCGATTCCCACTTTTCTACCTGAGCGTTTAGCCTCTTTGATTGATATCATTCGAACGGAAGACTCTAATAATTCAGATTCAACTCATTTCCTTTAAAAAAGAGATTAGGCATCACTACGATACGAAACAGGATACCAAGAGTCAGCCTGTAAAATTTCACGGCGGTAATTACTTGGTTTGCTTGTGTCTCGATTTACAGACCTCTTGGTTCTGTACAAAAAGATGACCCACCCCCACTTCTGTGGGCCATTCTAACAGATATATCGGCCGATGTCCTATAAATCTTCACTTTTTTAGCCTTTCTTGTGTTCCGTTATTGACGAATCCTTTCAAGTTCCTGCGTATCTCCCCCAAATTTCTATGCTTGGAAACGCTCTTATTTTCCCCAGAACACAATATGATCTCGACTCACCTCTTCGCTACTTGGTTTACCCTCGGACAACCAAACAAGAGTAGGGTTCTTTTTCCTTCGTTTGTTCAACCAGAGTTGATGTACAGTAATTGAAAACGGCTCTATTAGCTATCTCACTTTCAAAACGATCCATTGTGTGCTTGTCAAGCGTTCATCGGACTGCTGAAAAAGTGTTATATCTACATTGATTGCTTTTGAAAGGTGAATATTTTGGCAGATGCAATTTAATAAAAGCCCCGGAGATGCCAAACCCCATCAAAATGCAAGGATGTTGTCTCCGATTTTGAGGTGTTGACAGATTTTACCTGAGTTAAGCCAATACGAAAACTGAACCAAAGAGCTTGCAAGACTATTCAGCTTTTTTAAGCCGATACCCCATTATCCGTGTTTGGCGGAAAAAGTGTTGTTCAATGTTACAGGGGACCGTTTTGGCATCACGTTTGGGCTTGTCGGGCTTATTGTTGCAATAAACATCATCAGGGCGAACGCCATCTAAAGTCATATGTGGTCGCCAACTGTTGTACCAAGTTTCAAATTCTTTGCACAGTTCAGCAAGATGATCAATACCTTTGATGATAGCAACCCGTTTTAGCCATTCGTATTTCAGGGTCTTGATGACTCGCTCTGTTACAGCGATAGAACCATGTTTACCAACAGCTCCCAAGCGAGGTTTTATATTCCAGGTTTTCAATAACTCTACAAAAACATCTCCGGTGAAGACATGGGCTTGATCGGAGATGATATGCTTTGGCGCACCATGTTTTTCGATAGCACTTTCCAGGACATTATTAATCCATCCAGCATTGGGGCCTTCCAGTGGAATTGCAGCCATTACCTTACGTGAAAAATGGTCAATTACAACACAGATATGAATGGGCCAAAGTCCCCAGCAAAAAACCATTGTAGTGCCAATAGACCAGACATGATTTGGATACCAGGCGGGAATCGAACGAGCCTCTGTTTTATCTTCCGCTTTCTTCGGCTTAGCCGATGATTCAAGAGTTTTTTTTGGGGGGGGGGTGGTCTATTGATAATACTACGCACTGTAGAATCTGAAATGAATATGTTCAGCAATGCCAGCTGGTTTGCGGTCCGAACCCGGCCCCAGCTTATGTTGGCCTTCGTTATTTCCCATACAAGAGCTGCTATTTCCATTGGTGTTTTGTTTACCGGCATAGATGATTGTTTCTGTTCTTCGATCTTACGCAGCCATCTGTAGAGAGTTGATTTGGCAATACCCAGATACTCAGTCACTCTGCGTCTCGGTATCTGAAAGGTTTCCATGTAACAGAGAATGAACAGCTTTTCCCTCAGGGTATATCGCTTGTTTTTCTGCTTCTTCTGGAGTCCTTTTTGAAGAATGGATACCTGCATTTGCAGCTGATTGAACTTATCGCGAAGAAAGATGATTTCTTTATATTTGCTGTCGAGATCCATGGCTGCAAGCCGCTTTAAGCTTCGTTTGCGAGCTCTTCCAGAGAATCGGGCAGCAAGAATAGCTGCCTTAATGATAAGTGCTACCGCTGCATTAATAATATCGATATTTTTGGTCATGGCCTCTGCTTTGGAGTTTAATAGAACAGTGAAATTACTAATCAAGAGCAGAATTATAGTATTTTGAGGTGGAAAATACCAATTGCAACACCGGAATCATAAATGCTTATATTTCAAAGAGATAAATTGGGTTTCTCAGTGGTCCCATTAGCGCTTGACAAGCGCACCAGGTCCTAATAGCGGGGGTTCATTTCATACCTACGACCTGATTAATATTCGCCCTCAACCGTTCAAAAAGTCGCAGGTTCATAACGGGCTAATTTTGGACATAAAAAAGAGATAACTCCTTTTGAAACATAGAGTTATCTCTTGATCAGCATAGCGGGGGCAGGATTCGAACCTGCGACCTCCGGGTTATGGGCCCGACG
>CAYWUO010000199.1:0-4071 GCA_964461285.1 uncultured Pirellulales bacterium | reverse complement strand
CACTGAGCTTTATGACGGTCATACCGCTTTTAAAGGTGATGATGGGCGAGGAAGGTCTGCACGGATGGGTTGAAAGAGAAATCAGCAAGCAGCGATACGGTATGACCTTCTACGTACCGGAAAAAATAGATTTCATCGAAACTGACATCGCCTATTACCTGCTGGTAACAGACGCCAAGGACGACAGCCTCGCTCAAAAAGCAGAACTGCAAAAACTTGACAAAATTATTGGCGTCTCCACAAACACAAGCAACCTTTTAGTACAACAAAAAGAAGACAAAATTCCCTCAGCCGAACTAATCGAAGCACTTGCAACCGCTCCGGCACATACCAGGCTTACAATTCAAATACTCAGGGACAATAGAGAAGGTATTGCTGATATTAAAACCTTAACATTCAACGCAGGCCCGAAGCCATTTTATGTGGACTATTTAGAAAAGTGGTTGAGTTTTCTGCCGAGAAAACAAACAAAGGAAAACAAAGCTAAAGCGGTTATCTTCATCATCCTGGCTATGGGAGTGGTCACGATAGTTCGGTGCATAGCGAAATTTTATCAGGGATATTTAGCCCAAAAAGTTGTGCGTATCGGAATAAATCATTTACGAGAAGATGCCTTTGGACACGCAATAGACATGCCTATCGGTTTTTTTGCAAGCGAGCCCCCAAGTGACACTGTCAGCAGAATCGTACGTGATAGCAACGTTATGGGCAGGGCTCTTAAAATAATGCTTGGAAAAGCCCTGCGAGAGCCGCTAAATGCCCTTTTCTTGTTAGCAGGAGCAATGTGGCTAAATTGGCAGCTTACGCTGATTTTCCTGTGCGGCGCACCTTTTGTGCTGTGGCTGGTGATGGGATTCGGCAAAAAAATGAAAAGAGCCACCAAAAAATCATTAATGGCCAGCTCACAAATGCTTGCAAAGCTCCAGGAAACTATGGCGGGGCTCAAAGTAGTCAAGGTCTATAACCGCCAGGAGTATGAACGAAATAGTTTCAAGGCTATAAACGACAGATTGTTAAAACAACTGCTGAAAATATCGAAGGTCGATGCCGCTACTATGCCGACAATGGAAGTGCTTGGAATGGCAGCAGGTTCAGTTGCACTTGTTTTCGGGGCATACTGGGTTACCGGAGGACAAATGGATGGCAGCAAGTTTTTGGGACTGCTGATTTTGTTGGGCTGTGTCGCCGAGTCGGCAAGAAAGAGTTCCGACATCTGGAATAAAATACAGGAGGCAAATGCCGCCGCGGAAAGAATCTTCGCGGTCATAGATGAACCAATCGAGTTTGAAAAAACCGATGCGACCGAGCTACCTCCATTAAAGGAAACAATAGAATTCAGGGATATTGTCTTTGCCTATCCAGGCAGTGACAGGCCGGTACTAAAGGAAATAAATCTTACGGTGAGGGCAGGGCATAACATTGCTATCGTAGGACCCAATGGCTCAGGCAAAACCACTCTGGCAAACCTGCTGCCGAGATTCTACAATCCCGATAGCGGACAGGTCTTGATAGACGATACAGATATTCGCGATGTAACACTGGTCAGCTTGCGAAACCAGATTGGTATGGTCACGCAAAATGCGGTGTCATTCAATGATACTATAGCCGCAAATATCGCATATGGTAAATCTGACGCAACCGAAAAAGAAATAATTGCTGCAGCCAAGCGTGCCTTTGCCCATGAATTTATCGAGCCGCTGCCGAACGGCTATGATACCGTTATCGGTGAGCAGGGTGCGGGCCTCAGCGGCGGCCAGCTGCAGAGAATTGTTATTGCACGGGCAATCCTAAAAAACCCGACAATACTTATATTCGATGAGGCAACAAGCCAGGTCGACGCCGATAGTGAAGCAAAGATTCACAAGGCCATCGAGGAAATTATGCACGAAAGAACCAGCTTTATAATCGCTCACAGATTCAGCACCATTATTACCGCAGATGTGATAGTCGTAATGGATGACGGCCAAATCATTGCTCAGGGCCAGCACAATGAGCTGATACAGACCTGCTCATTATATCAAAGTTTATACGAAACACAGCTGGTAAAAGCATAATTTAGAAGCGACTTTAATGAACCGTTACCAGAATCTCTAAACGCGGGATATCCCGAAGTCAGGTCAAAGCTACTGCCTCTTTGTAAATTTTTTGTATTGTTGTATCTAAATTTCGTACTTTGACTTACAGTAAATTGCTCAACTTGCCGATTAAAATTTAGATGATTTAAGACTAATATCATTGTATCTCTTGATATTCGGAGCTGAAATTATGGTTAATATGTCGCGGCAGCAAAAAGCACACGAGCTTTTTAAGAGATACAAAGGCAACCCAATTCTAACGCCGGAAATCTGGCCTTATCCAACAAATGCCGTCTTTAATCCCGCTGCTGCCAAGTTAAATACTGAAACGCTGCTGCTGGCTCGCGTCGAGGATATGCGAGGTTTTTCACATCTAACCGTTGCACGCAGTGCAGACGGTTTCACAAACTGGGAAATTGACCCTGAACCTACACTCGAAGCCGACCAGAATTCTCAGGAGGAAAGGTGGGGTCTGGAAGACCCAAGAATTATCTGGCTTGAAGAACAAAAGCAATTTGCAATTACGTATGTCTCCTTCAGCGAAGGCGGCCCTGTGGTTTCGCTGGCGATTACAAAAAATTTCAAAACCTTTGCCCGCCTCGGGGCTCTCTTACCGCCGGAGGACAAAGATGCCTGCCTGCTTCCCCGAAGATTCAGGGGACGATTCGCATTGATTCATCGCCCTATAGTGCGAGGAGAGGCACATATTTGGCTTAGCTTTTCACCTGACCTTAAGCATTGGGGAGACCACAGACTGCTAATCAGGTCAAGGTCTGCCTACTGGGACTGCCACAGAGTAGGCCTTGCCTGTCAACCTATAGAAACGCCACAGGGTTGGTTGATATTCTATCACGGCGTACGGGTCACATCAGCTGGAGGTATATACCGCCTCGGAATAGCACTTCTGGATTTGGAGGAACCGTGGAAAGTCCTGCGGCGAAGTGATGAATGGGTTCTGGGCCCGCGGGAACCATACGAACGAATTGGTGATGTAGGGGATGTAATATTCCCCAGCGGTGCTATCGTTCACAAAGAAACCGACGAGCTCAATCTTTATTACGGTGCGGCTGACAGTACAATCGCCGTCGCAACAGCTAAATTAAGCGATTGCACAGACTATATTATGTCCTGCCCAGAAGCAGAAGGATAATTGCCAACAATCCCAGTATCATAATTGAACCCTCACGAACGTTTTCTCAGAAACACCAGGCCGCCAAGTGTAAGCAGTAAAACCGTCGCCGGCTCAGGAACATTCGTAGCACCAAATGCGCTTGTTTTGTCATTGTAAAACTTCGCCGCTGCATACGAAATAATATGTCCACCCTGTGGCGAGCTTAAGGTTACGAAGTCGCTTTCAACAAATGACCCGGCACCACTAACCTGAAAGACGAAGCTGACGGTCTGATCCGGATTAACAACCGGCTGATGAATACCTCTGCCGCCTTTAAGATATGCGTCAAAACGACCGAATCCACCAACGATAAATCCGTTCTCCGAAAAACCTAACTCCCATCCTTCAGTTGCAGAACTTTCAGATGCATAAACATCGGTTAAATTCAATCCCTCTACGTTATCAGTGATATTGAAGTATATCCTGTTAATCTTAAATTCGGGGTCACCATAGTTTTCAGGTGTCAGGTTGCTTACACTAAGCGTCAGTGTATTATCCACCACTGAAAAATTTAATTCAGCATCATAGTATTCCGGCTGATGAGCCCAGCCGGATTCACCTGAACAATGGTCACTGAGTCTGAGAACCGTGCCTTCAACAGGTGATACACATATCGCAAAAATAACGATTAAAACTGTAATAGATGAAGTGACTAACCTTTTCATCATTACCCCCCTTCTCACAAAAACCAATTTAGTTAATGTACAACTCTTAAAAAACTACACATTATCTTCTTTGGAACAATGTAAGATAAACTTTGCTGCCCCCATATCGAGTTTGATTATTATATCAGAAGCACCTCATCAAGTCAAGAACAATCCCGCA
>CAYWUO010000198.1:0-4125 GCA_964461285.1 uncultured Pirellulales bacterium | reverse complement strand
CGCTGTTAAGTATACTCCTGCCGGAGGGAAGGTTATAATTGAAACCGAAGTGGACGAGACTGCAAATCTCGTGCGGATTAGTATAACTGATACGGGAGTCGGAATTCCCGAAGATGAAGTTAAACATGTATTTGATAAGTTTTACAGGGTTGGTGCTAATAAAAAGCAGGCAAAAGGTACGGGTTTAGGACTTAATCTTGTTAAACAAATTGTTGAAAAAGTCCACGATGGCCGAGTTTTTGTTACGAGCAAGGTCGGCATAGGAAGCACCTTTGGATTTGAATTGCCTTTGGCAACGAGAGAGGCAGTACGGGTGTAAATTAAAATATGAAAATCATGGCTTTTGAGGAGGTGAAATGATGGCTTCAAAGAAAGTTTTAGTTGTGGATGACGAAATCCACATCGTTCACGTAGTTGCTATAAAACTTCGTAACAACGGTTACGAGGTTATAATGGCAGGCAACGGTGCTGAGGCATTTGAAATAGCTTGTGAGCAGAAGCCGGACATTATCGTTACCGATTACCAAATGCCGGTTATGTCAGGATTGGAGTTTGTGGGGAAACTGCGTGACAATGAAGCGACGAAAGACATTCCAGTGATTTTGCTGACAGCCAGAAGCTTTGCTATTGAGGATGAGCAAAAAAGTGATTTGGGAATATCACACTGTCTTAGCAAACCGTTTAGTCCTAAGGAGTTGCTGGAGAACATCGAAGACATTCTATACCAGAAGGCATTAGTCGTTGAAAGTTGAAATTGGGGGATAACGAAATGAGCAATAGAGAATAATCTCTAACCGGTATGTAAAAAAGGGAAGCTATGTTGGATACGATAAAAAGCAATTTAAGCTCCTCGCAACAGCGTGAATTAGATAGGTTCGGTGGTAGGATAAATAAGTTTGGCGTTAATTTTGCGCTTTGCAATGCCAATGGTGACCTTGTGTTGTTGTGCGAGGCCGGTCGATTTAAATCAGTGACAGAACAGCTGAAAGAGACAGGCCAGCAGGCTTTTACTCAGGAAATGGAAAAAATAAACTACATTAACAGAGACACTCAGGTATACCAGTTTGGTAAATGCAAACAAGTTTTGGCTGCTGTTCTGAAGTTGGGCCCTGATGGTGTGGTTGCATTGATTGACTTGGGTGCCTGGTCGGTGGATGATAATAATTCCTGTTCTGAGCAGGAAGGACCATATAAGCAGCTTGCAGAAGTGTTAAAGACCCCTGCTAAAGCCGGAATTGAATATCTAATGGAGATGCTGAGACTGTTCGCAAAGAGTTTCCAGGTTGAGGTAAAGGCAGAAGAACAAATTGAAAAAGTCAGCACAGAGTTAGCGCGCGTCTATGAGGAAATAGTTCTGCTTCACAAGCTCAGCACACATATGAAAATTACAGAAGCGGACTCCAGCTTTCTGCAAATAGCTTGTGATAGCTTGACCAATATTGTTAGCGTTGAGGGAATTGCGGTATTGCTGGAAAAGGTTATAGATGACGAAAAAAGATTGGTTGTAGCCGCTGGTTCGGGATTAATAGATTTGGATGAGCGAATGGCGGGTATTTTGTATAGCCGTCTGGCGGATGAAATCAACAGCGGAAAAGAAATGCTGTTGGATAGTGAAGTGGATTCGCCGTTTAAATACGAGTGGCAGGAAAACGTAAAGAGCATTCTTGCGGTACCTTTATACACCACTGAAAAATCAGAGTCCCCGTTAGCCGAAAGAACTCATAACGGCCATTACATAATGGGGCTGATGGTGGCGATAAACAGGATTGACAAGCAGGATTTCGACAGCGCCGATGCAAAATTGTTTAATTCGGTGGCCAACGGATGTGCCGTATTTATCGAGAATGGCAGATTGTTCAAAGACCTTGAGGAATTATTTATAGGTTCATTAAAAGCGCTGACAAGGAGTATTGATGCCAAGGATAAGTACACACGCGGTCATTCTGAAAGAGTTGCATTTATTGCACGATGGATTGCGGAAAGACTCAAAGAAAAGCAAATGTTGGATGAAGAACAATTGCACGAGATTTATTTGGCTGGATTACTTCACGACATAGGAAAAATCGGGATAGATGAGGTTGTATTATGCAAGCAGGGAAAGCTGACTGAGCAGGAAATGGATTCTATAAAAAAGCATCCCTCGATAGGGGCAGGTATTTTACGTGAAATTAAGCAGATGCGCGAAATTGTACCGGGAGTAATGTGTCACCATGAGCGGGTAGATGGCAAGGGATATCCCAATGGTTTAGCCGGTGATGAAATACCGCTTATAGGTAAAATTGTTGGACTGGCAGATAGCTTTGATGCAATGACATCAAAACGGACTTATAGAAGTGCAAAGACTGTGGAGCAGGCACTTGAAGAAATCGAAAAGGGGCTGGGAAAGCAGTTTGACGAAAAAATAGGTAGAATTTTTCTCGAAAGCGATATTTACGTGCTCTGGGATATCATTATGAAAAATAACACTGATTTAGCCGGGATTTACAGCAGGAGGGATTTCGCAGAATATGGTACAGATGCTGTGGAGACGTTAATCAAATGAAAATTAAAGCCCAGGATTATAATGATGTTACGGTCGTTGAGTTACAGGGTGAATTAGATAGTGATGTTATCGAGCAGATTCAAGACACAATCACCGATGTAATTAGCAGAAACAGGACCGGTATAGTGCTTGATATGAGCGGTGTTAGGTTTATTGATAGCCAGGGACTGGAAAAATTGTTGTGGGCAAGGGATTACTGTAGTGAGAACAAATGTGAGCTCAGATTGGCCGGGCTTGATGAAAACTGCGAGATAATTCTGGAAGTTACGCGACTTGAAAATGAGTTTGACCACTATTCAGAACTCGCCGAGGCGGTAAAGAGTTTTGCGTAGAGAAAAACGTAAAACGAGGTAGTTTTTAGGTTTTCGTTATGGTGTCAATAGCGGTAAAAAACAAGATGCAGCTTGGACAGCTTCTGCTGGCTCGTGGTGTTGTGACGGATGAGCAGATTGACAAGGCCCTGGCTGAACAGAAGGAAAAAGGTCACAACAAACTACTCGGTGAGCTTCTGGTTGAAATGGGATATTGTACGGAAAACCAGATAGCTTCGGCGCTGGCGGAGGCGTACGAAGTGCCTTATGCGCAGGTTGGACCGAAAATATGTGACCCGAAGGCACTTGAAATTTTGCCGAGGGAATTTCTCGAAGAGCACATCGTTTTACCGCTATTTAAGGTCTATGATGTGCTTACAGTGGCGGTAAGTGAGCCGACTAATGTATTTTTAATAGATGAAATAGGGCGTATAAGCGGCTGCAAAGTACAGGTGGTGTGTTCAACTGCCAAGGATATCAAGGCCACGTTGCAAACGTATTTGCCGGCTGCGAATGTCTTTGTGATTGATGATATAATTGATGATGACGGATTGGAAGACTTTACACTTATAGAAAATATCACCCAGGATATAAGCAATCTGGAAGAGATAGCCGGCCAGTCACCGGTGGTAAAACTGGTTAACTATCTGCTTTACAACGCTGTACGGGATAATGCCAGTGATATTCATATTGAACCGGACGACAAAAAGCTTCGGATTCGATATAGGGTCGATGGCAGATTGTATGAAAAAATGTGTCCACCTTACCAGATGCATCCTGCGATTGTTTCTCGTATCAAAATTATGGCAGAACTCGACATCGCACAGCGACGTCTGCCCCAGGATGGCGGCATTCACGTTTTGGTCGAGGCAAGACCCATCGATTTGAGGGTCTCGGTGATGCCGGGTAACTTCGGAGAAAAAGTGGTTATCAGAATAATCGACCCGCAGAAAATACTTTTCAATCTTGAGTCGCTTGGATTTACCTTTGATAACCTCCAGCTGTTCAGACAGGTAATTCATTCTCCGAATGGCATAGTTTTGGTAACAGGGCCGACCGGCTCAGGGAAAAATACCACTCTTTATGCGGCTTTAGCGGAATTAAACAGTGACGAGGTTAACATCTGTACCGTTGAAGACCCTGTGGAATGCAATATGGCCGGTATAAATCAGTTCCAGGTCAGCGAAAGTGCGGGTTTTCGGTTTTCGACGGCGCTGCGAAGTCTTTTGAGGCAGGACCCGGATATTATAATGGTCGGCGAGATTCGTGACA
>CAYWUO010000197.1:0-4138 GCA_964461285.1 uncultured Pirellulales bacterium | reverse complement strand
GGTCTGGAAGTTACCGAGCAACGACTAAGACAGGTCGATGAAGCAGAGCAGTTCTTACGGTCTTTAGGTTTTATTGAATTTCGAGTCCGCCATCACGATACCGTTGCTCGAATCGAGGTCAGCTTGCAGAATATCGATAAAGTTACAACCGAGCCGACCCGCTTAAAAATAGTAGAGAAGTTAAAATCACTCGGCTTTAAGTTTGTAACCATCGACCTGCAGGGCTACCGCACCGGCTCGCTGAACGAGCCATTATCAGAACAAGACAAGCAAAAATATCTTTAGCCGGCACATTGACAAAAGTGTGCCAAATCGCCTTTGTATATAATTAGTCTGGCGGCGGGTTGCATACCTTCGCCTTTTATGCTATAAGCATCTATCTGGAACCGATGGCAATTAATAAATGAAAGCAGAACAGATGGAAGCAGCAGAATTAAAATCGGCGATATCAGAGTTGGCGGCCCGGGTTGAAAAAATCCGGGACTGGCTTTGACTTGCCCGGTAAAAAATCGAAACTCCAAACGCTCGAAAACAAAATGGCTCAGGAGGGATTCTGGGACAATCCCGAAAAAGCACAATCTGTGGTATCTCAATTGAGTGCACTCAAATCGATAATTGAGCCGGTGGGAGAAATTCAGCGTGAAGTCAGGGATATTTACGAGCTGTTCGAATTAGCAGCCGACGATAATGACGAATTGAAACAGGTGGAAGATGACCTGGTTGCGATTGTCAAAAGATGCGAGCTGATAGAAATGGCGGGTTTGTTATCCGGGACCAACGATACGAAAAATTGCTTTTTCAGTATCCACGCGGGAGCAGGCGGAACGGAAAGCTGCGATTGGGCGAATATGCTGCTCAGAATGTACGGCCGGTACTTCGAGCATAACAAATACAAATTCCAGGAGCTTGATATTACGCCCGGTGAAGAGGCAGGGATTCGCTCGATAACATTGCGGGTCAGTGGGCCTTTTGCCTACGGCAAGCTTTCCTGCGAGGTCGGCGTGCACCGGCTCGTTCGGATTAGCCCCTTCGATGCGAACAAGCGACGGCATACGAGCTTTGCCGCTGTGGATTGTATTCCGGAATTTGATGAAGACATCGACGTTGAAATAAACGATGATGACCTGCGGATTGATTTCTATCGGGCCAGCGGTGCCGGCGGCCATCACGTAAATAAAACCAGCTCCGCCGTGCGCATTACGCACGAACCAACAGGTATCGTCGTGCAGTGTCAGAGTGACCGAAGTCAGCACAGAAACAGGGCTGAGGCATTAAAAATGCTCAAGGCCAGATTGTATATGCTTGAGCAGCAAAAACGCGACGCCGAGCTTGCAAAACTGTACGGCGAGAAGGGAGAAATCGCATGGGGAAACCAAATACGAAGCTATGTAATGCAGCCCTACCAGATGGTTAAAGACCATCGAACCGGTTTTCAGGTGGGTAATGTAGAGGCGGTGCTGAACGGCGAGCTCAATAGTTTTATCGAAAGCTACCTGCGACACAGAACAAAAAATAAAACAGCCACGAAGACAAAAGGAAAAGGTCAGAAAAAATGAAAGCGATTATTAATGTCGAGTTAAAAACACGGAAGGTCGATTTTAGCAGCTGCAAGACAGATTTGCTTGCGATTGGTCAGTTCTCCGACGTTAAAGGCCTGGATGCATTGAGCAGAGAGCTAAACAACAAGCTCAATGGTGAGATTGAACGAGTAATTAAATTAGGTGATTTCAAAGGTAAAGAGGGGGCCAGTGCAATTATTTACGGCAACGAAAGAATAGGCGCAAAGAGGATTCTTTTAGTCGGTCTTGGCGAAAAGAAAAAGGCAACGCTCGGTACGGTTCGCAAGGCGGCAGCCAATGCAGCGAATAAGTCCGTTCAGATGAAAGCAAAAAATCTCTCTCTGGCGCTGCACCGGGCGTTTGGAGGGCAGTTTGACTTGTCTATGATGGGCAAAGCTATGGCTGAAGGAACATATTTAGGCAGCTATCGATACGATGAGTTCGTCACAGAAAGCGAAAACGGACGACTGAATTCACTCAGCGCCGAAGTAATAGATTCCGATTCTGCAAAAGCAAAAAAGCTGAATATTGGTGTAACCAGCGGAGTTATTATCGGCCGAGCGCACAGTTACGCACGGACGTTGGCGAATCGACCAGCCAACGTAATAAACCCACCGGCACTTGCTGATGAGGCAAAGAATCTGGCAAAAGCAACAGCAGGTCTGAGCTGCACGGTTTTCGATGAAAAGCAAATGACTGCAAAGGGTATGGGCGGTGTGCTTGCGGTAGGTTCCGGCTCCAAGAGTCCTCCGAGGTTTATTGTTGTGAAATATAGTCCTGCAGGCAAAGCTGCGAGCAGTCGGCCTACGATTGCTCTTGTGGGTAAAGCAATAACATTCGATTCCGGCGGGCTGAGTATCAAGCCGGCAAATAATATGGATGAGATGAAACTGGATAAGACCGGCGGAATCACCGTTCTGGCGACAATGAAAGCGGTGGCCGAATTAAAACCTGCCCTCAATGTTCTTGGGATAATTCCTTCAGCAGAAAATATGCCAGGCGGCACGAGTTATCGCCCGGGTGACATCATTACGACCTTCAGCGGCAAAACCGTTGAAGTTTTGAATACCGATGCCGAAGGAAGAATGCTCCTCTGCGACGCACTTGCCTATGCTGTTAAGCAAAACTGCAGCATTGTCATCGACATTGCTACCTTAACCGGTGCCTGCAAGGTCGCCCTGGGCAAATATAAGGCTGGGCTGATGGGCAACGATGAGAAACTAATGAAGCAATTGCAAACAGCTTCACGGGAAAGTGGTGAGAACGTCTGGCCTATGCCGAGTGGTGATGAGTACGCCCAGGAGATGAAGAGCAAGATAGCAGATTTGAAAAATATCGGCAATAAATGGGGCGGCGCCTGCACGGCTGCTGCATTCCTGAGACAGTTTGTCGGTGACGCAAAATGGGCGCATCTGGATATCGCAGGGGTAGAAATGTTCGAAAAAGCCACGGAATATACAACTGAAGGCTCAAGCGGATTCGGTGTGCGACTATTGACTACTTATCTTATGAATTTAGTTACAAAATAAAACCAGTTTGTTGTAACTCCGAATGAACTATTACTTAATAAAAAGAATAAATTGAAAATGAAAAAAGAAATTAAAAACAAACCTGACACCGAACGCATCGAAAAGGCAGCTACAGAAATACTTTTAGCAGTAGGTGAAGATGCCGCACGTGAAGGTCTAAAGGACACACCCAGCCGAGTGGCAAGGATGTATGTCGAGCTTTTAGCTGGAATGCGGGAAGACCCCAAAGAGCATCTTAGCAGTGTCTTTACCGAAAATTATGACGAAATTGTTTTGCTGCGTGACATATCTTTCTATAGTATCTGCGAGCATCATTTGATGCCGTTCATCGGCTCTGCCGCTGTCGCTTATTTACCTTCCGGAACAGTGCTCGGCGTCAGCAAGCTGGCTCGTATTGTGGATTGTTTTGCCCGCCGACTGCAGACGCAGGAAAGACTTACGTACCAGATAGCTGATTTTTTAATGAGTAACTTAAAACCCCGCGGTGTCGCAGTTGTGCTGCAAGCATCACATAGCTGTATGACAATTCGTGGAATAAAGAAGCCGGGCTCGATGATGGTGACATCGGCACTTCGTGGTTTATTCAGGAAGGACCCAAAAAGCCGAAATGAGGTTTTGAGCTTGATACACAACGGCAACAAGTAAATGGGGCTTTATTTATGCATAAAACGGCAAGACAGGTGCGATTTTCTATTAATCCTTTTTTGCCGAGCGATAGTAATGGCTTTAACTCGTTTGCATCCAGGCCGGCAGGTGGGGGATTATCGATATTTTTCGAATTGCTTGTGGAGGTAGCCGGTGAGCTTGAGCCGACTACTGGATTCGTTGTCAATGTAACCGATATTGACAAGAGAGTTCGCGAATTCGTCGTGCCGGTTTTTGCCAGGCGAATAAGAGAAGATTTCCGCCGGGGAAAACATATCGGCTTTTTTGAGATAGCCGAACTTCTAAAAACTACGTGGGTACAGTTAGCTGATAAGTTTGACTCGGCAAAATTAAGCAAAATAAATTTGAAGCTCAATCCTTTCAGAAAGGTTGAAATAAATTCGG
>CAYWUO010000196.1:0-4168 GCA_964461285.1 uncultured Pirellulales bacterium | reverse complement strand
GGCATGAATAAAAAATACTAATCTTTGTCATATTACAATTTGCATCCTTCGCTTTTATGGCTTACCACTGGCTTGAAAGATAAAAGATAACGGGATACAGAGGACAGACGATGGGAGAGAGATGATGGACGAGGAACGAATGGTGTGTATCTCGTGAAGCGTGAAGCGTATCTCTTATAAACTCGAAATACTAAGCACGACCCGGCTTCGCCTAAACGGACTACCCGCCTTCAGCGAGGTCTCGCTAAAAAGCGGACGCCGAGGCAATAATCCTAAACAAATTCGAAATTCAAATATCAAATGTTCAAAACCATAAAGCAAAGACTACAGACGGAAGACTACAGACTTCAGAATTAATTTGTTGACATTGAAGAGATTTTTGGGTATTTTTAGCCGCAGATTAACCCGCCCGAGGGGCGAGGTCTCGGCGCCATCGGCTTCGCCGATAGGCGAGAAGGCGGACGCTGATTCACACGGATTATTTTTTGCCAGGCGGGATACTGGTCCAAAACCTTTTGCGGCTCGTAGGTGTACCAGCCGTAAGCGCGGCGCTCTCTGTCTACTTCCGCCATAGAATAAAACAATTTGCTTTTCCTGTTGCTAAAAAGCGGCCTGTGTGTCTTGAGCTCATAAAAGCGAGCCCATATCGCAGGAGCGTTCACATCTTCGATTACCCTTTTGTCCGTTGTTAAAGTCCTCAACGGAAATCTGACCGGTGGAGTTTTAAATTCTTCAATCCTGATGCCGGTAATCTTCGAATCTTCGAACCATTTAACTGCACTTTGTATCGAATCAACAACTTCCTTATCGGGATTATCCAGGCTCATTAGGAAAAGAACGACCCCTGCGCTCTCTCTGTTACAAATACTTGGCAGTTCATATGCTCTTGCCTTGGCGGGGGTAAGATTATTTTCATCATGCTGCTGGCACCAGGCCGTCAGTTTCCCGTTATCATTTATCTGGCATTTGAGTATGCAGTCCAATCCTTTGTCAAAAGCAATTTTAGCTTTTTGGCGGCGGGCAGAATCGATGAACGAGTAATACGGCTTGTTATCTATTATATCCTTGAGCACCTTCATTATACCTACTATAGCGTTATCGTTGAATGTGATGAGCCTGCTGTAATTTTGTCGCAGAGGAAAATATTGAGGCCAGCCGCCGTTGGCGTATTGGGCTGAAAGTGTAAAATCTATTCCCCTGACGCAGGCATCTTTATATTTTTCAACCTTGGTAACTTCATAAACTTTTGCCAGACATTCTATATGCGAATAGGTTGTGCTGTTATCAAATGTTGTTCGAAGGTCGCTCTTTGCCTTGATAAGACTTTCTTT
The DNA here is from genome assembly GCA_964461285.1 of uncultured Pirellulales bacterium. GTDB lineage: Bacteria > Planctomycetota > Phycisphaerae > Sedimentisphaerales > Anaerobacaceae > CAZBWE01. Next base: position 2,837 of record CAYWUO010000196.1, on the reverse strand, counting down.
TTGTTCTTCGGTTAATATTGCCTGCATATCGTAATTTTTGGGCCAGCCGCCGTTATCTCTCTGGTAGAGAAGAATATTGTCGGCAATTTCTGTTATTTGCGTCGGGTTGTAGCAGGGCTGGTTCGGCTCAGCATTAATTACATTTTTTTTGTCGTAGATATTATACCAATGGCGCTTGCTGTTACTAAATGGGGCCATATCTATCTCGTATTTTTTGTTGTTCGATGCATAACAAAACGAACACAGAAATAATAATGCCTGCGTGACTAATATCCCTGTACACAAAAAAGTTTTGTTGTTAATTTTCACCATTTTTTCTCCGTAATTCTTCCTGTTTTAAGTAAGTCGAATCCCAAATTCTGCGAAACTTTTTGCATCTTGCGCCTATCCTAACTGACAGATAGCAACATTATACACTTGAAGTTGATTTTAGATAAGGATTTTTGGGGGGAAATTTGGGCAGTTGCTGAATTAGAGGATTAGATACTCGATTCTCAATGCGAGATACGAAATTCAAACTTGCGTACTCTCCCTGGAATTTTTTCGCTGCCTTGTCATATGCCCTTGCTGCCTCTGTCTCATCAGTAAAATATCCCAAATGCCGCTTCTTACCTCCGCCTTTTATACACGCCGCCCATTTGCTCATTCCGTTGTTCCAATATACTCCCTTATACCTCGAACTGGAATTACACTGGCTGCCCGAATTATAATTATTCTGCTGCTTTGTACAATTTCGAAGGTTCCCCTTTCTATTATCGAGCCCGTACCTGTTTATATGGTCGCAAACCAAATGCTTCGGAGTATTCATTATCTCCCGATGCATCAGCACTTTCTTCTGTTCCTTTCCTCCTCCTGCATTTCGAACAGCATAACACGTATGATACCGTTTATTACAATACCAGCGGAACTGTGAGAGCCAGATATAGTCTTCGGGGTCGACCTTTGCGTAACGGCCTTGCGTAAGTGGGATTTTGCAATAATCGCCGAAACGGTCGGTATAAATGGGCAGAGAACTTCCCAGCCAGCGGTCTTGTTCGGGCGCATCTTCATCGATATAACGGAATCGGCCACAGAAATAATCCTCTTTCACGATGGGCCAGCGGGCCTCGCCCGTATCGTAATCGACCTCGGGCGGATTATGAACGCAGTGCAGGGTATCGGCTATAATGCGAGAAAAATAACAATGCCTGCAGAACCGTTTTTTCATCTGTCTTCTGACTTCTGACTTCTGTCTTCTGTCTTCCGTCTTCTGTCTTCTGTCTTCTGCCTTCTGTCTTCTGTCTTCTGTCTTCTGTCTTCTGTCTTCTGTCTTCTGTCTTCTGGTCAACAACGCGCCCCTACTATTAGCTGGGTTTGCACAAATGAGTCGAAAATCGGAAAATTTTTTGATGCGGTTTTTTACGTAAGTGTTTGTAAAAAAAGGGGTAATAAAATTTTTAATTTTTCGGATTTTTCCGCGCAACTATTTGCGTATTTGGTTGACGAATTTTTGTAAATCTATCTATAGCACGTACTTATAGCAATATTTTTTACATTCCCTTGTGGGATAAGGACTTACGGGCAATTTTTCGCTCCCCGCTTCGCTCTAAAGCAGCCGCCTCGTCACCCACCCAGTAAAGACCTTCGCAGGCTATGTACGATTACAATAAACGTTGAAAAATCTCCCAAATACATTATCATTCTGCTGTATGCGAAATTTCGAGAATGCAAAGCGAATAGTAGTCAAAATCGGGACGAATATCCTGACAAAGGATAGCGGCGTGGATACCGGCTATGTCGGCAAAATCGCGAAGCAGATTGCGGAACTAATCAAAGCCGACAGGCAGGTGGTTATTATCAGCTCCGGCGCTATCGGAATGGGCAAAGGCCAGCTCGAAAAAACCAAAAAAATTAACGATATCAAGATGCGCCAAGCGTGCGCGGCAATCGGCCAGCCGCTGCTGATGGCTGAATACAGAAAGACGTTTGCACGTTACGGTGTTACCGTCGCGCAGGTGCTGCTTACCGCAGAGGTACTCAATAACCGAAAGACGTATCTGAACCTTCGCCACTCCATCGAGACGCTTTTGAAGTTAGGAGTTGTTCCGGTTCTGAATGAAAACGATAGTGTCAGCACCGATGAAATTGGTACCGCGTTCGGCGATAACGATAAGCTCAGCGCGCTGGTCGCCAGCAAGCTCGACGCTGATTTGCTCATTATGCTGAGTGACATCGATGCGCTGTATGACAAAAATCCGAGAAAGTATCCCGATGCCAGGGCCATACCTGCGGTATTCGAGATAACCGACGATATCGTTAAAGCCGCGGGCGGCAAAGGCAGTGAGCGCGGTACCGGCGGGATGAAAACGAAAATAGAGGCAGCGAAAATCGCATCCAACGCCGGATGCCGGATGGTCCTGGCCAACGGCAGAATAAAAAACGTAATCAACGCAATTTTAGCAGGTGAGGAAATCGGCACTGCCTTTATGCCTAAGCGAAAACTGAGTAACCGGTCAAGGTGGATTCTAAACAGCACACCGGCAGGGACAATACGCATCGATGAGGGCGCGATGCGGGCTGTGAAAGGGCGCAAGAGCCTGCTGCCCAGCGGCGTAACCGGCGTCGAGGGTACGTTCGAGGTAGGGTCGGTCGTTATGCTGAACGATAATGCCAAGGCGGTGACAAATTTAAGCAGTACGCAATTGAAAGCCCTTGCCGGCAAACACAGCTCGGAGATTCGCAAAATCCTCGGCCCAAAACACCGTGACGTCGTGGCAATCCCGGAAGATATCGTCTTTATTGATTATTAACCACGGATTTACCCCGTTAGATGTTTACTATCTAACGGGGTTAACGCG
>CAYWUO010000195.1:0-4175 GCA_964461285.1 uncultured Pirellulales bacterium | reverse complement strand
AGCAAAGGAAGGATACCTGAGAATCGTTGACGAGACCGGGGAGGACTACCTGTATCCTGAGTCCTACTTTATTCTTGTCGAACTGTCTCGCAAAGCGCAAGACGCCTTGCAAGTTGCAAGCTGACCTTTATACAAAAATATGAAGATGGCTTGCCACGCACGAAATAGTCTACTTCTGTGAATTGGTGTGTGGGTAAGTAAAAATCGAAAGTATTGTATAGATATCTCTAATAAACATATTTATTAGGTGCCTGATACTAGTTTGTGAAAGATTACTTGTTGGATTGAAAGAACAAATGCTTACAGAAAAACAGCTATGGTTGGATGACTCATATGAAATCGAAAGTATCTGGTATCCAAGTTTTTCTGTAAAAAAAACGCTACCCACGAAAAAAGATATTAGGCATCATGGCAAATTAACTTATTCTCCATCCAATGGAGCTTTGCTGCAGCTATATCACGAGGACGTCTCGCTTAACTGGTTTGATAACATGATTTATGGTGGAGAAAAGGATAGTTCTTGGTACGATCAAATAACTTGTCTAGGAATTTCACAGCATAGTGGCACAAACAAGTCAACAATATTCCGAGTTGGATCAGTATTCAGAGGTTTCCATCTTCCAGATCCCAAAGGTAGCAATATTTTAAAATTCGAATTTTCCATAAAACACTTAAATCAATGGTTGGAAAAAACGGGATTTAAATTTAATAGAAACATCAAGAAAAATTCTTTTACGATAAGCTATAAAGGGAGTTCTGGTAGATGGTTAAAACTGAACGATTTATTTGATTTTAAGATATCTACGTCTGCTTGGCCTCCACATGAAGTAAAGGATTATGGAAAAATAGAGACTAGAGAACATGTTGTATTTCAACTAAGAGGCAGAAAAGACGCTCCCCAAAAATACTCTGACTTTATCCACCTCATGGAACCTATCTTAGATTTTTTCACACTTGCTTCTCTTGATTGCGCTAACCCTTTCAATATTAGTGTAACCGGAGATTTTGGTTACATTGATGGATTCGATGGCACAAAAGTTCCCGCAGGCGCAACAGTATCTCTATCACCAATTGCAACAAGCAATCAATGGTTTGAAGCCAAAAAACCTTACTTTCTTTTTTGTGAGGAAGACTTAGAAAAACCGTTACAGTATTACTTGAAGATTTGGCTTAAAAAGTATCGATTAGTTTATACTCCTTTTTCTCTTTATAAGAGTGCCATTTATAGCGAGAAAAACATTGAAACCAAATTTCTATTACTTTCCCAAGCGGTCGAATCATACCATCGTAGATTCAGGAATGGTTACTATCTCCCGGATTCTGATTTCCAATCTAAAGTATTAAAACCATTGTATAAAGCAATCCCCGCTCAACTAGACCGAAACTTTAGAAAATCATTAAAGAATCGCCTAAAATATGATAACGAATATTCCTTGAAAAAACGAATTAAAGACTTAATAACTGAAAATAAGGATACATTGAAAAGATATTTCAAAGTACCTAAAGATTTGGCATTCAAGATTGCGGATACTAGAAACTATCTAATCCATCTTGATAAAGCTAATCATGGAATAAAATCGAACAACTTAGTATTTTACATCACCGTACTCAAAAAATTGTTTGAATTAAGTTTATTGAGAGAAATTGGTTTTGAACAGGGCAAAATATCAACGTTAACTAAGAATTTTGAATCTTTTCGTTGGTTAGAATGGAATGCTCCATGGAACCTTCGGCATCATGAGTGATTACATAAAATCGAATTTTCTCTGTGCCCTCTGTGGCAAAAATATCAAAAATCCATCGCGCAGCGATACCACAACTCAAAACTTAGAACTCAAAACTCCCTCCAGCCAGCTGCATAGAATTATGAGGCTATCACATAATTTTTAACAGCGTGCATAATATTATGCAGGCCGTTTTTGTACGGCCTAACGGACGTCGGCTGCTGGATTCGCAGATGCTCGCATCGAGAAGACATCTGCCAAGTCCGCAATAGCTGTTAAAATCTATCCCTCCGCGCTCTCTGTGGTTAAAAATAATTCGTGCCTTAGCGCCTTCGTGGCAAAAAAAAAATGATAAAAAAACCGTATTTCTACTTGAAAATCGGCCCCTATCTGTTATAATTTCAAATGTGCTCTGGTAGCACAGAAGTCTCGCCAGTGGCGGATAAAATCTCGCCAACGGCGGACACGTTCGCGGAGCCCCGCACGCCATAAAAAATGAACCATAAGTTCATTTATACCAAGGATTAGCCAATGATTATTGAAACACTTAGCTGTTGCAGGGGATTTCCTTATCGGTTAGCCTCCAACTTTATGTTGGGGGTCATATTTAGCCCCGAAGCCTGCTTCGGGGGTCGTTTAGCCGTCGCCAGGATGTCGACGTTTCACGACGAGTATCCAGAATCCAGCATAAAGCATCCAGAATCGGTCAATCAAATTGACCAAAGTATGCAAAACAAACCCAATTTTATGAAAAATCGCATGAACGTAACTTATGATAAATCAAAGAGATATGAAAACGCACCCCCCGTTTTTGGCCCAAAAATCCCAAACCCAATTTGCTTAGAAATCAGGTGTGCGCATGTTTTGGCATAATAAAGAGTTATGAAACTGACCTTGATTTTTGGCTTAAAAATCCCAAAGCCAAAACAAAGCCAATTTCAAAAACACCAAAATGAATGTAACTTATTGTTATACAACAAACTACGAACAATGAACTATGAACTACGAACTCAAAAACAAACCCAAAACAAAGCCAATTCAAAGCCAATTTTGTCCTCTCGGTTAGCCCCCAACTTTATGTTGGGGGTTGTGTTCTTATTGAAATTTTTTGTCTCCCAGCCGAAGTTAAAAATCTTGATTTTACGGAACTGGCTCGATATTCTACTTAAAATTACAAATTCGACGATATCAGGTAAAATACTGTTTTAGGAGATTATAGGAATGTTAGGATGTCATATTGGACGACTATTTCAGGCAACGGTAGCCGGCGGCTCATATCAGGAGGGCTTAACTTCCGTCGTACAGGGCGTACCTCCGGGAACGTTATTAACCGAGCAGGAAATATACGGAGATTTGCTACTTAGAAAGCCGGGCGCCGACGAGCTTTCCAGCCCGCGAAAAGAACCGGATTTGCCGATTATCTATTCCGGCCTCAATGCAGCAGATACCATCGAAAACGCCGGAAATAAAAACCATACGAACGGCACGCCTTTGGTAATTCTGATTCCCAACCTCGACCGGCACTTCATTCACATCAAGCAATATCAGGACACAAACCGCACACCACGTCCCGGCCACGCTTCTTACGCCTCGTTTATAAAATATGGCCCCGACGATGATGCCATTGGCGCGGGAATTTTCAGCGGACGATATACCTCCACTATCGTCGCTGCCGGATATGTCGCCAAAAAAGTCCTCAGGAAATGCGGTATCGAAGTCTTTGCATACGCCAAGGAAATCGCAGGTGTCAGATGTCCTGATGTCGCTCACGACCAGGCCTTGAAATGTTGCAATGACTACAAACAGATGCGGTGTGACCTCGACCCGTTTTATCAGGAAATCTACGTCAAAGGCCGTATCAATATGGATATGCGGTTTCTGGAAAAAACAAAAGTCCTGGCCGAGATTGAAAAAGAAATCGATGCAATTCGCAAAAAAACTCCGAAACTAAGTCCTGAGAAAATCAGGGACAAATACGGTGTCCATCACATTGTAAACTGTCCGGATGTCGATGCGGCACAGGCAATGACCGATGCCTGCAACAAAATCTCCGCTACCGGTGATTCAGCGGGCGGCCAGGTCGAGGTCGTTGTAACCGGCGTTCCCACAGGCCTGGGTGAGCCGGTATTCTACAAGCTCGACACCGAATTAGGCAAAATGTTAGGCATCGGGGCGGTCAAGGCCGTGGAAGTCGGAGCCGGTATCGCTGTAAAAGATATGACCGGTTACCAAAATAACGACCAGATGCACGCCGAAAACGGCAAGGTTATTTTCGACTCGAATAATGCCGGCGGAATTACAGGAGGTCTTTCTACTGGTCAGCCAATCATTGCCCGCCTTACGGTTAAGCCCACCTCCACAATTGACAAACCTCAGAAGACAATTGACAAATACACTTTGGAAAATAAAGATTTGGCCGCTATCACCAGACGCGACCCGACAATTGTAGCT
>CAYWUO010000194.1:0-4227 GCA_964461285.1 uncultured Pirellulales bacterium | reverse complement strand
TGCATATGTCACAGGGCTGAGCAAAAGCGCAACACAAGCAAAAATCAAAAGTAAGCTTAAAAGTATCATAGGAATATCCGATACAATTAAAATGGTAGAAGCCTGAAAATCCTCAAAAAATAACAACAACCAGCAAAAGCAAAATACTATTCCTAAAAATAGTACTCCAGCCATAAACCGTGAGAACTTATTTAACTGTACAATCCCTTTCCCTACTACATTTACTAGCTCATCCATCACCGCTCTTGTCATATATCTTCTTTGTTTCCGTATTTTATCTCTCTTACTTTGCATCCATAAAAAAAATAGCCAGATTACTTGAAAGCTAGCTATTGTGATCTTAACTGGCAACGTAATTTGAGCTAATCCAGAATATATATATGCGGCCAAACCAATACTGGCTATTCCCAAAGTGGCGGTAATCCATACGATGCTAAAATTAAATTGACAAAAAATAAGCGGTATCAACAATATTGCTCCCATGATTCCTATTACTCGGAAGATTAAATTTACGCTCGAAGAAAGGTCAGGGTTGGGTTTTATCCAACTAAACATACTTACAAACAAAAGTACTGGCGCTAACCAAAATAAAAGCTTTAGAGATTTAATTCCTTTATTTCCCTGTATAATACTCATAGAGTTACCTACTCAAATGCCTTATAAGTTTCGAGAAGTGCATCCCATACAGCGCTGCCAGTAATGCCAACTAATTCGTCATATAATTCTTTATTCTGGCTAAGGGTTTCTAAGAACTCTCTTGCACCCAATGGAATCCATTGGCGTCCAATATCTACTCCAGCAATGCTTTCGCCAAGTAGCTCACCCATTCCACCTAATGCACCACCCATTATACCGGCGCCGAGCATATCGGCAAAAAGCCTTTCCGGGTCCCATTCTAAAAGATGCTCAGTGCCAACAGTGGATACGCTGGCTAATGCACCACCCATTACTTTTGCCATTAAGCCCGCACCACTAAACCAAGCACCGGTTAAGCCACCTACTCCACCTGCAACCGCACCAGTCAAAACATCATAAGGACTTCCACCCTTGTACCATTCTAAGGACCCCTGAAGAGCACCAATTGCCATACTTGTGAATAAACCAGTATAGCTAAATTCTCCACTCGGGTCTATCCGATTAATCGGATCATTCAGGCAATATTAGGTATCTGTGCAGAGTTATTGGCTCCGTGAATTTGCCAGAAACGGGATCTCTGGAGGTGAATCGTCCTGTGCGCGGGTCGTACATCCTGGCCCGCAGGTAATATTGGGCTATCTCAGAATCGTAGTATTGACCTGTAAACATAAAAGGATTTCTTATATTCGGGCCGTTTTCTCCAAATTCTATCATTTCACCAAACGGATTATAAGTATAACAGTTGTTCACATCACCATCGTTATCAATTACCTGCCGGACGCTGCCTAATCTGTCGTGCAGATAGAAATACCGCGGGTCGGAATCATTGCCATCATGCTGGCAGAGTATCTGGCCGTTAGCATAGATATAGGTTTTCATTATATTGTCGCTTTCATCCAGCTCCAGTAATATTGTCGGCAAATCACCAATGATGTCAACGATATATTTTCGCTGCCTATCTTCACTGGAATTCTTATGGAGACAATTATAATGGTTTAAGTTTGCTCATCTTGCCTCGATGGCGATTTTTGTTGGGGGTGTCAGCGCATTAGCCCCTGACAGGGTCCGCAATATATCAAAAGTTGCATTTCGAGCACTTATCGCAGCAACGCTGGCCTGTCTTATGACCGCCTGCATTGCAGGGACTTTTTTCACAATAAAAGGGTCGATTCTACTGGGCAACTGATGGACGTTTACTTAATGCCCGCATGGTAGCTTTGCAGTGACCTTACAGCAGCCGTGCTGTTTCGATGGGCAGCAATACCCTTGGCCGCGGCAGAACCAGCAGCTGTTGTGGTTATATAAGGGATTCTGTACTTAATGGCAGCTTTGCGAATGTAAGAATCATCATATTTACCCATCCTGCCTGCGGGAGTATTGATAATCAATTGAATCTCATTATTTTTTATGGCGTCTACTATATTTGGTCTTCCCTCGTGCATTTTAAGGATGTGCTCACTTTTAACACCATTATCTTTTAGAAATCGATGCGTGCCCTCAGTTGCCCTGATTTTAAAACCGAGTTTTTGAAATCGTTTCGCTACATCGAGAGCGGATTTTTTATCATTATCAGTTACAGTCAAAAGAATAGTACCCTCAGAAGGAAGCTGTTGCTTGGCAGCCTGCTGGGATTTGTAAAAAGCCAGGCCAAACGAATCAGCCATACCGAGCACTTCACCGGTCGAGCGCATTTCCGGCCCAAGAACAGGGTCAACCTCCGGGAACATATTAAATGGAAAAACAGCTTCCTTTACACCAAAGTGCGGAATTTTGCGGTGCTTTAGATTAAGCTCGGAAAGCTTTTTACCAAGCATAAGCTGAGTCGCTAATCGCACCATCGAGATTCCACATATCTTCGAAACCAGCGGAACTGTTCGTGATGCCCGCGGATTTGCTTCAAGAATATAAACAATGTCGTTCGCTATGGCATACTGAATATTCATAAGGCCGACCACGTTTAACTCTATTGCAATTTTTCTGGTGTATTCGCAGATAGTATCAATATGCTTCTGCGGTATGCTGACCGGCGGTATGACACAGGCAGAATCGCCGGAGTGAATACCGGCAAGCTCGATATGCTCCATAACGGCGGGTACAAAGGCATCGGAGCCATCGGAAATCGCATCTGCCTCGGCTTCGATGGCATTTTCGAGGAATTTATCAATCAGTATGGGTCTTTCAGGTGATACCTCGACGGCTTTGGCGACGTAGTGTTTGAGCATATCTTCATCGTGGACAACCTCCATAGCGCGTCCGCCAAGAACATAGGAAGGCCTTACCATCAGAGGATATCCAATTCGTTTGGCAATGGCGAGCGCTTCATCTTCACTGCTTGCCATGCCGGATTCGGGCTGGGCAATGCCAATCTTTTTCATCTTCATCCGAAAGCGGTCACGGTCCTCGGCCAAATCAATCATCTCCGGCGAAGTCCCTATTATCTTTACTCCAGCCTGGGCCAACTCATCGGCTATATTAAGCGGTGTCTGGCCGCCAAACTGAACAATAACACCTTCGGGTTTTTCCTTTTCGTAAATACTCAGAACGTCTTCGACAGTAAGCGGCTCAAAGTACAGCTTGTCAGATGTATCGTAATCGGTAGAGACAGTCTCGGGATTGCAGTTGACCATAATCGATTCATATCCCTCGTCCCGAAGAGTAAAGGCGGCGTGAACGCAACAATAGTCAAACTCAATTCCCTGGCCGATACGATTTGGGCCTCCACCCAACACCATTATTTTTCTCCTTTTACTGGATTTTACGATGTCAGGGGCGTTATATGTTGAGAAATAATACGCTGCGTTTTCGACACCACTTACCGGCACCGGCTCCCAGCCCTCAACTATGCCCAGCGAAACGCGCTTCCGGCGGATTTTACCTTCCGAAATGCCGAGTATCCTGGAAAGGTAGCCGTCGGCAAAACCGTCTTTCTTGGCCTGGAGCAGCAGTTTGTCAGGAGGCATTTTGCCTTTGTACTTCAGAAGTTTTCCCTCAAGCTCGACAAGCTCAGCCATTTGCTCAATAAAGTAACGCTTGATACAGGTTTTTTCGTAAAGTGTTTCTAAACAAGCGCCCTTGCGCAGGGCTTCGTACATAATAAACTGCCGCTCACTCGAAGGCGCGCTCATAAGGTTCAACAGTTCGTCAAGGGACAAAGCATTGAAGTTCTTTGTAAAACCGAGACCTAAACGTCCTGTCTCAAGAGAACGGATGGCCTTTTGGAATGCCTCTTTGTAATTTTTGCCGATGCTCATCACCTCTCCGACGGCCCGCATCTGCGTACCGAGCTTGTCTTCGACACCCTTAAACTTCTCAAAGCCCCACCGTGAAAATTTAACAACAACATAATCTCCGGAAGGTGTATATTTATCGAGCGTGCCGTCTCTCCAGTATGGTATCTCATCAAGATTCAGCCCGCCGGCAAGCAATGAGGAAACAAATGCGATTGGAAATCCGGTTGCTTTCGAAGCAAGTGCCGATGAGCGCGAGGTTCTCGGATTTATTTCAATAACAACTACCCGCCCTGTATCGCCATCGTGAGCAAATTGAATATTGGTCCCGCCTATTACTTTAATGGCATCGACAATGTCGTAC
>CAYWUO010000193.1:0-4245 GCA_964461285.1 uncultured Pirellulales bacterium | reverse complement strand
ATAGCTGCTAAGCAGTCTATTTAATAGTAAGCGTAAATTACCAAAATTGCAATCTTTATTTTCAAAGCCGGCAATCTGTTGTTACCTGCTTATGGCCAAGATGCTAAAGTAAAACTCACACAAACGAACTATAATGAAAATATGTTGCTTCTTTAAATTCTACTTGTGTGTATTCTGTTCCATATTGCTTATGCCTTTTCCTCTCCAAAGATTTTTCGCAGGACGGTTATTAGTGTTTTCGGCTCGAAGTAGTTTTCAGGCAAGTGCAAATATGCCGTTTTTGAGTCAGAGACTCGAATTTTTCCCGACACATTCTTAAACAATAGATTTGCTTTGATTTTAGTATCTTTTTCAAACGAGAACATCAAATCCCGGCCGGAAGCGATAATACTTTTTATATTGTGCCTGCTTGCCTTGATTCGAAGCTCAGCCAAATCAAGAAGCAGTTTAACATCATCCGGCACAGGCCCGTAAACATCAGCTAATTCGCTTTCGAGCTGTTTTAAATCCTCGCTTGTTTTTGCCACGGAAATCTTGCGATAAACATCCATTCGCAGCCTGTCAAGCGGTATGTAGTTTTTAGGTATATATGTAGCAAAACCCAAATCGATAGTTGCTGTAGGTATTGGTTCAATAGGCTCATTTCTCAGTCTCTTTATGGCGCCCGCCAGCAGCTCGCAGTACATCTGATAGCCCACGATTTGGATATGACCGGATTGCTCAGGCCCTAATATATTTCCGGCCCCGCGAATCTCCAAATCCCGCAAAGCAATCCTAAAGCCGGCGCCTAAATTCGAATATTCTTCGATGGCCTTTAGCCTTCTTGCCGCCAGCGGCGTAATCGGCCGAGTCGCGGGAAGCAGCATATACGCATACGCCCGGTGTTTATACCTGCCGACTCTTCCGCGAAGCTGGTGCATCTCCGCCAGGCCGAACCTGTCCGCGTCGTTTATGAAAATCGTATTGGCATTCGGAATATCCAGCCCCGATTCGATAATTGTCGTACAGACAAGCACATTGGTTTCGCCTGTTACAAAATCTATCATCGCTTTTTCCAGCTCGCTCTTTGGCATCTGGCCGTGTGCGATTGTAACTTTCGCATCAGGGACCAGTTTTTGAATCTCCCAGGCCTTTTTCTCTATCGTCCTGACCCTGTTATGCAGGAAAAACACCTGTCCCTGGCGGTTCAATTCACGGTAAACGGCTTTTTTGATAAGCCCTTTGTTGTATGCTGTTACGGTTGTTACAATGCTTCGCCTGTCAAGTGGCGGCGTTGCCAGCGAACTTATATCACGCAGGCCCAATAGTGACATATGCAGTGTCCGCGGAATCGGTGTAGCGGTCATTGTAAGGACATCAACGTTGACTCGCAGTTTTTTGAGTTTTTCTTTATGCCCGACTCCAAACCGCTGCTCTTCATCGATTATTAAAAGCCCCAGGTCCTTAAAGCCAATATCACCACTTAAAAGACGATGAGTGCCGATAAGTATATCGACCTTGCCGGCTTTTGCTCGTGCGGTAATATCTGCTGCCTGATTTGTTGTTTTGAACCGGTTCAAAATCTCGATGCTGACAGGAAAATCTGCAAACCGCTCGGTGAAAGTCCTGCCGTGCTGAACGCACAATACCGTTGTCGGCACGAGTACCGCTACCTGCTTTCCATTCTCGACCGTCTTAAACGCCGCCCGCATTGCAAGCTCGGTCTTGCCATAGCCCACGTCGCCGCAAAGCAATCTGTCCATCGCCAACGGCTGCTGCATATCCGCTTTGATTTGCTCGGCGGCGGTGGTCTGGTCCGGTGTTTCCTGATATGAGAATGAATCTTCGAACTCCACTTGCCAGTTCGAGTCTTCTGCAAATTTGATTCCCCCCATTGTCTGGCGCCTGGCCTGGACCTCAAGTAATTCTGCTGCAAGGTCCTTGACGGAACGGGCAACTTTTTCTTTTTGCTTTTGCCATCTTTTCGAGCCGACCTTGCTTAGCTTCGGCCGTTTTGGCTTTGTTCCTATGTACTTCTGCACCAGTGCAATATTTCGAACTGAAGCCTGGATTTTAACACCGTCGGCATATTCGATAGTAAGATACTCTGAAGAGCCTCCTTTCTCTTTTATAGTTTTCACACCTGAGAACCTGCCGATGCCGTAGGAAGTGTGAACAACATAGTCACCTGCCTGTAAATCGCTGAGCGTATCCACCGGCGCCATCGCACGTGCCGGTCTTTGCCTTCTTCGCAGCGCATACTGGCCAAACAGCTCGTGGTGACTTATCACAATCGTATCGAGCGAATTTATGACAAAGCCCTGATGGATAAAACCTCTCAATAGCTTAAAATTCGCCCCCGATTTTGTCTTCGCCAGGAAGACTCGGGGGTTAATATCCTCAATAATCTCGCGTATCCGCTTAATCTCAGCTTCGGCTTCGCAGTAAAGCAGCACTTGTTTTCCGTCTTTGGCCTGTTGCAGCAGCTCCTCCAGGGCCTCTTTGTGTCCCGCCCAGACCGAAGTTGCTATGTGCTGGAACTGCTGCACACTTCTGATATCGGCTTTGAGCAAATCGTCTGTCTTGGTTGTAGCGAATCTGCAAATATGCAGTTGTGTGAATTGCGCAATCGCATTGTAGATATCTGCCCAGCTGTAAAGCCGACTTGCGTTTTCAGCACGCTGGCGAAATATCTTCGCTACCTCCTCGATATCAGTCGGCTCTTCGAGGATTACTATGCAATCTTTCGGCAGAATGTTTACAAAAAGCTCCCTTTGCTCTATCGCAGCACCACATACCACAGAAACAATTCCAATAGTGCTTATCTGTCGAATCGACCGTTGCGTATCGAGGCCTATCTCGCGGACACTTTCTATGGTATCACCAAAAAATTCAATCCTGACTGCTTCGGAAGTCTGTAAGGAAACGCTTGTCTGGGTTTTTTCTGACACCGCTTCAGCTCGGCGAGCCTCCGCCGAGACGAGCAGAACTTTTTCGGTGGTCAGTGGCGCATATATATCAACAATTCCTCCTCGACGGGCAAACTGGCCCGGCAAATCAATCCTTTCAACACGTTCAAAACTGTTATCAACCAGCCACTGAACTAATTGCTCAGGAGAAACTGTCTTATTTATCTCTAACCTAAGACAACTTTCCTGCAAAACTTGTGGCTTTGGTATCGGCTGACAAAGTGCTTGTATCGACGCCGGAATAATAAATTTCTCTTTAGCTGAACGAGCGACGAGCGACGAGAGACGAGAGACGAGCTTTAACCTTTCAGCCCGGATTTCATCGGTGGCATCAGCTAAATCTTCCTCGCCTTCCCATGCGGCGAATGCTTCGATTCTCCGGTTGCTAAAAGTGTGTAAATCGTCAGCGGCTTTATCGGCATCTTCAATATGCGGACAAACGTAAAGAATGGGCCGATTGAGTTTTTCTGATATGTGAGCCGCCAATAAGCGCGCAAACGACCCCCACGTCCCCTCGACTTTTATCGCCCCCTCTGCGTTGGGCATTTTCTTTAGCCGAGCGACTACTTCACTGATAACCGCATCGTAACCTAAGTCCATTGAAAGCTATTCTACTTTTTTGCGTTGTTTTATACAACGGTTTAGTTGCTGTTTACCGTCATCAACAAATGCCAGGATAGTCGATAATAATTGGCAATGCTTGAAAACTTGCAGTAGATTAAGGTTGCATTTCGATGGAGCTTAAGATATAATATTTGTGCTGTGGAGGCGAATTAATTTTATTTGCTTCGGGCTGGCTAATGCTTTTATTCTATCAATATGCTCTTGGTTTGGGCTGTAATTGAGGGAGGGTTTTACAATGGTATCGTCTGAAAATCGTATTCGTGCGTGCTTAGTCTTTCTTTTAACGATGGCTATGCTGAGTTTGGAAGTAGCTCTCACACGAATATTTTCTTTTATCATGCACTATCATTTCACCTATCTGGCTATCAGCGTAGCAATGCTCGGGTTTGGTGCTGCCGGGACGTATCTGACCGTCAGAAAGAAGAATGATAAGCTGCCAAGCGACAATGAATTCCTGGGAAGGATGTCGGCTTTGCTTGCGCTGACGACTATCATCGCAGTGGCATTTATCCCCCGAATAAATTTCTGTCCATTGGACATGCCCTTTAGTGAAGATTATAGCAACCTGCTGTCGCTGCTGGCCATCATCATACTCAGCGGCGCCCCTTTCTTTTTTGGAGGGGCCTGTATAGCGTACATTATTAGTACGGCCGGTAAAGATATCAACCGCGTT
>CAYWUO010000192.1:0-4379 GCA_964461285.1 uncultured Pirellulales bacterium | reverse complement strand
CTATTTCTTGGTGGGCTTGAAGATTTTGACTGTGTTTTTACCGGCCTGTTTGGCTGTGTATAGTGCCTGGTCGGAACGGCTTGTAATATCCTCAGGATTGGTAAAGGCGTCATATTGGCCAATGCCCACACTGATAGACAGATGTATCTGCTCCTTTCGCCACGTTGTCGGTGTCTGCGAAACGGTTCTCACCATACGCTCAGCAACCACGAGGCCGTCGTTAATCGCAGTATTAGGCAAAATAACGGCAAATTCATCACCACCATACCGAGCAGCCGTATCGATTCGTCGAATACACTGCTTTATCCTTCTGCTAATTTCCTTGATGACCTTATCCCCTGCCCGGTGGCCGTGTGTGTCGTTTATCTTCTTGAGATTGTCAATATCAATCATAATCAGGGAGATTTGTCCACCGTATCGGCGCGACCTGTTCAGCTCCTTTTCCAGGATTTCGTAAAAGGTTTTGTGGTTCACAAGGCTGGTCAGGCCATCCGTTGTGGCCTGGCGCTGTATCTTCTCAAACAGCTTTATGTTACCGATTGAGGCACCGACAAGCTGGCTGGTAAGTTCAATCAGGGCAATATCCTCGCTGTTAAATATACTGCCGTCTATCTTGTCAGCCAGATTGATGACGCCAACGACCCTGTCCTGGCAAATGAGAGGGACAATAGCACAATTTTTGGTCTTATAGTTACTCGCAAAGGCACGTTGGGATTTTTTAATAATCGGCTTTTTATGGGTGTCTATATCCCCTACCAATATGAACTCTTTGCTCCTCACAGCCATAACCATAAGCGACGGCGGATTTTGATTCAGCGAGACTATTTTGTTTATAAGAAATGGGTGGTTGTGCTTGTATAAATGCAAAATACTACTTGTTTCATCAAGAATATACAGGGAAGTAAATCTCACGCCAACCAAATCTGCTACGTTTTTAATGCAGAGCTCAGCAATCCGGTCCAGGTCAAGGCAGTTTATCTGCCGAGCCAATGGAGTAATCTGCTGCAGTAGCGAGATGCTTCCATTGGATTTGTTATCTGAGTTATCGGAACTTTTACTTCTTCGGCACATATAGTTTAGAGTACTACCGCTTTACCTTTTTGTCCATTTCAGGGTAATAAAGCAAATCCACTTACCCTTGTATCGGTTATTTTAGCTGGGGTATTTGGGAAAACACACCATATAAAGGCCAAAAATGAGCCGAGAGTCTTGTTTTAAGGCCTATTCAACAGCTTTTATTAAACAAACGCCGAAAACTCTATCTAAAGCCGAAGATTTCCAGTTTTAACCGGTAAGTTAGGGGTGTTTAGTCACAGTGCAAAAAAACGGCCAAAAAAAATTTTAAAAAAATCAAAAAAAAAGTTGACAACGGTAAAAATGTATTTTACATTTTATAAAATATAAAATATAATATATATAAACAAATGGTGATTTAAAGCTTATGAATGGTTTGAAATACATATGTGGCGTAGAAGAGGTTGCTTTCTGCTATTTTTGTTTTTCATACCTTCAGCAAGTTCCCCACTACCAATGAAAGCAGGAGCCTGTTTTGAGTTATCAAGCTGTGAATGTTTTTAAAACATTAGTTTTCTTGTTTTAAGAGTACGGGATCATAAAGGACCTTTGGACAATGCAGACAGCAGTAAAAAACCACGATGTTCAGATACCAGTTAAGCTCTATCGAATTGGCGAGCTGGTTAGCTATACGCCCTTTTCACGGCAAACGATTCATAACTACACGATAATGGGACTTATTCGCGAGGCGAAGTGGACCGATGGCGGACATAGACTCTACGATGAATCGGTGTTTGGGCGGTTATCCAAAATTATCCAGCTGAAAAGGACAAAAAGTCTTTCGGAAATAAGACAGATTTTGCGCCAAGAAGAGGATATCGATTCCTCTTAAAAATGCGAAAGAACGTATAGGTTTATCCGTTGTCGCTTTAATTTTTTACTGGGGGAAAAAGAGAAGCAATGAAGGAGTCAAGGATGGGAAACACAACGTTGCTTTTCACAAGCTGCATTTGCCGTTTTTATCAGCCCTTATACTCTGCCAAAAAACACACTGCGAGGAGCCGGTTTTTGATGATTTACACGAATAATTCCAAACTCGATACCGGAAATTGTATATGAATTTGTCGTCGTTAATAAAGGATAATGTCGCTGAATTACTGGTTAAGATAATTCAGTTCACACGGACTCGCCATAAAATTCTCGTCCAGAACTTACACAACATTCACAATCTTGGCTATGTACCCAAAGATTTTCAGGTAGATGAGTTTTCGGAGATGCTCAACAAGGCAATCGACGAGCATATCCAAAACCGCCGGCTTGTACTAAGAGATACCGAAAGTATCAAATTTGGAGAAGACGGCCTCTTCGAAGTCACACCGATAATCGACACGTATGCCGAAGAGCTGCTTAAAGAAAATAAAAATGATTATATCAAATTGCAAATAGACAAGCTTCTGGAGAATTCGCTCAACCAGAGAATAGCGGCAGAATTGCTTCTGCACAAACAGGACAAAAACACTATTGCAATCGGTTATTAAATATTGACTTTGCCAGGGAGCGGCACTTGTTGCAGATGAAAGAACAAACGGTAAATGAATCGCATCGTTTACAGCAGACGATGCGGGCCTACAGCCGGCTGGCAAAGGTATTAGCGGTGACAAGCGGCAAAGGAGGAGTCGGCAAGACCAATATAGCAGCCAATCTCGCAATATGCCTGGCTGCCTCAGGGAAAAAAGTCCTGCTTATCGATACCGACCTTTCGTTAGGTAACCTCGATATCGTTATGGGGGTACGCAGCACATATAACATCTCTCACCTGCTTAACGGGCAAAAAAGCATTGAAGAGATTGTTTACACCGGCCCCGCGGGCGTCGGGATAATCTGCGGCGCTTCCGGGCTTGAGGACCTGGCCAACATCGATGAGTTTCGTCGATATCGGCTGCTTAGAGAACTGTCAAGGCTTCAGAGTGAGTTCGATGCTATCGTGATTGATACCGCAGCCGGTATTTCCAGGCTGGTTACCGGTTTTTGTCTTGCATCCGACCACGTTTTGTTAACCACAACCCCGGAAGTTACGGCCATGACCGACGCTTATGCAATGATTAAAGTGCTCGTTGTAAACAAGTTCGCCAGGCGAATAAGTCTTATTGTGAACATGGCTTCGACAACGATGGAAGGCAGAAAGACCTATCAGCAGATAGCAAATGTGGCGAAACAATTTTTGAATATTCACGTTTATGATGCCGGCGTATTGCTCAGGGACGAGCGGTTGAGCACAGCAGTTCGGATGCGAAAGCCGGTTGTCCTGGCTTACCCTAAAGCACGGATTAGCTCGTCATTGTACGCCCTGGCGGCAAGATTAGGCAACGGCCTGGCTGCAGCGCCAAACGATGGCGGTTTCTTTAAGAAAGTTGCCGACCTGTTCTTCTAAAGTTAAAGGAATTTTGGTTTTTTTTCAGGGAGGAATACCGTGAAAACCAAACAAAAAAACAGTATTGACATTGTTGAAGTATGGAAGCAGTTCCATAAAACCCGAGATGACTACCACCGAAATCTACTTATGGAAAATTACAGGGACCTTGTACGATACTGCGCTGAACGATTGCACAGCAAATTACCCGATAAGGTCGAATTGGACGACCTTATCAGCGCCGGTATTTTTGGCCTGATGGATGCTATCGACGCATTCGACCCTGAAAGAGGAGTGAAATTTGAGACATATTGCTCGCCCCGCGTAAAAGGTTCGATTCTTGATGAGCTTCGTAGTATGGACTGGGTGCCGCGATTAGTCCGTGCCCGCGCTCATCAGCTTGCCAAGGCCAGACATTCTCTTGAGGTGAACCTCGGCCGAAAACCGACAGAGGAAGAGCTCGCCAAGCAACTTGATATGAATGAGGATGATTTTAACAGGTTACAGCGGGATGCCAACGCAGTCAGCCTGGTATCGCTGGATACCAAATATAACGATGGTGACAGTGAAAAAGACGTTCGCGAAATAGATGTAATAAAAGACAGGAAGAGCCAGGACCCTGTAACAGAGGCCCAGAAAAGAGACCTGAAAAGTCTGCTTGGCAAAGGTCTGACGCGGGCTGAACGGCTGATAATTGTTTTGTATTACTACGAAGAGATGACAATGAAGGAGATAGGAGCGACGCTCGATTTGTCAGAATCGCGCGTCTCCCAGATGCACTCATCCATCATTGACCGCCTGAAAGCCCAGATGCGCAGCCGAAAGAAGGAATTTGCCACCGGATAACCTGCCCTCCATCTTGTCCGCCGTAGTTTTTACTTTGTATTGTTTTCTCCCGTCCTCCGGACGGTGTTGTATTTGTTGTTATGTTTAGCCCCGTCCTCTGGGCGGGGTT
>CAYWUO010000191.1:0-4420 GCA_964461285.1 uncultured Pirellulales bacterium | reverse complement strand
ACAAGCTCGGCCGAACAGTTGTGCCGGTCTGGCCGACCTGATGGTCGTGGTCGATAAAGCCCAAATCTATCGCCGCCCGCGAAGCTGCCGGCGCGGCTCCGAGGCAATTCGCAAGGTCCCAGACGAGCTTGAAATTCTCCTTACTGCCGACGCCAGCACCGCCGGCAACGATTATCCGGGCAGCTTTTAGATCAACTTTCTTTGCTCGTTTATGCTCTTCGATAATCTTTAGCGGCAGGAGATGTTTTGAAAGTTTCACCTTTTCTTCGATTATTTCGCCCTTGCGCCTGGCATCCGGTTCGGGCATCGGCATAACGCCTTCGCGCACCGTCGCCATTTGCGGCCAGCGGTCGGGATTGATAATCGTGGCGATTATATTACCGCCAAAGGCAGGGCGAATCTGAAACAATAGATTCTTGTGCAGCTTTTTGTCAGCTACCGTTGTATGGTCTCCGATTTGTAAATCCGTACAGTCCGCGGTCAGTCCCGCCTTTGTAGCACTGGCTATTCGAGGAGCAAGGTCTCGGCCAGTAGCGGTGGCTCCGTAAAGGACAATCTGCGGCTGATATTTATGTATCAAATCGAACATTACTTTCGCGTAGCTGTTCGTTTGGTATTGCCTTAGTGAGCGGTGCTCAACCAGATATACCTTATCAGAGCCGTGTTGGAACAGCTTTTTAGTGAGGTCTTTGACGTTGTTACCTAAAAGAGCCGCTGCTAATTTTACGCCGAGGATGTCAGCGAGTTTCCGGGCTTTACTCATTAATTCAATAGGTACATCCTGCAACTCGCCATTATGCTGCTCGGCAAAAACCCAAACCTCACCTTGCCTGTTCACTTCTATCATATTTCGTATCTCGTATTGGGTATATCATATATCGTAATAATGTCATTGCGAGGCCTTTTTTGTTGGCCGAAGCAATCTCGTTTTGTATTTTGTATTTCGATATTAGATATTTTCGATTAAATTCTCGCCCATTGAATCTCATTAACGAGCTCTCAACCATTCAAGATTTCGACTTATCACCAGTTCGCACTTTTTCAGGTGATGGGTTGTTTTCATTAATACTTTCTCTACTACAAAACCTCGTTGTAAAGCTAAAGCTTCGATCTCTGGTGCGTCATCGTATGTCATTAAAAAATTTCCATTGATATGCTCTGCCAGATCGAAAAGATTTTCATAGTCTATTTCGTGGTATTTGTAGAGTCGTCTTCCTGCCTTTGTATATGGGGGATCAATGAAAAATGCAACATCGTTCCTTTTTAGGTTTTTCTCAATAATCTCCAGACCATCGCCTTCAATAAACTTTATCTTATTTCTTACTGTGGTAATATCCATGATTCTTCTTTTTAAGGTTCCGGGGTACCAACGAGACCTTAATCCTTTTCCATTTTCCCCGTTTTTTATGAGTCCGGCTCCATTCGCTAAAATTCCACCATGATGCAGTCGATTTTTGAGCATTGTGATAAATGCTCTGTCTCTTAACAAAGCTGGGTGTTCATTCAGCACAGCTTTTACATTTTTGGGATTTATCTCAAAACTTATAATTTGATCCGCTAACCATTTACCCTGCCCCCCAAGAATTGTCCTCCATACCGCGGCTATGTCCTCGTCTTTTTCAACCATAATGATACTTTTTGCCAGATTCTCAAAGGCTGCCGTTAAACTTACGATTCCTCCGCCGGCAAATGGTTCTATCAACTCAATATCTTCCCCGAATGTTTTCAGCCACTTTCGTATATAAGGCACAAACCACGTTTTACCACCCGGATATCTAAAAGGGCTGCGCATTGGCACCGTGGCGACATTTACAGGTCTTACGGGTGGTTCATAATGGAATAGTGTTAATTGATGCATTCTTGCTCCAGTTTTGCAGGATTATTGAAGGATAGTATCTTTTAACGTTGGTGCATCTGGTGGATTCTCATCCAACTGCTCATCAAGCTTTTCCTGCAGCACTTCTATAAAATCCTTTATATTTCCTGGTTCAGGTCTAATGATTCGATCCAATGCGGGTCCAAATTCAGTATAAACAACTTCTTCTTGAACCAATGTAAAGCGGTTTTCTTTTGGTTCCAGCTTTAACTCATAGAGAAGCCAGGCTATATCTGCTCTTTCAACATTCACTCTTGGCATCTCTGGTAATGTTTGGAAAAAATGTTTTTGCAGAACAACTGCCTGTTTCTTTCCCCATGCTTTCAGAATTCCTCCTTTGTACAACACCTGTGGAATCAACCGTTTCCTTGATGAAGAAAGATAGTCGGGCTTTGGATAGTTTGGCTTTCCTTGCCAGTTTAAATTCCGCCTTCTTTCGGAAGTGCCCATATAATACTCGAAAGGAGCTCGTATGTTGCCTGATATATATACGGCTTGAACCTCAAGCGTTCCAAAATCAGTTACGTGTCCATTTTCATCGTAAGCCACTAATACGAGATCAATATGACCTGCGGTTTTCCCCCTTTTGTCAGTAAGATTCACTTCGGTGATCGATGTCCAGGGTGTGTCTTTCTTGAAGAAGAAGTCCGCAGCATTCTCAGCGATAATCCATCTTTCGCGAAATCGTACAGGGCATGTTATTACAGGGTCGTCATCGTGAAATATACTGCATACTCCAAGAGGATTTTTTGCCTTGTCTTTTGTACAAGAAGGCACCCGATTATTAAAGGGGCATAACTTGTTGTGCCTGAATCGTTTGGCTTCTTTTGTAAAGTTACTAATCGGGTATCCGAACACTTCTGCCAGAGGGTGTTTCGGCATATTTGATTTCTCCGAAAATCTACTTACACTTTCCATTTTTATATATGCTTATATCTTTTATAGATTAAATTACAACTTCTTTATTCTTTTGTACTTATTCCTTATTTCCAATTTTCTATTACGCAATAATCTTATCTTGAATTAGCTCGTGAATCATATCGGAGATGCCTTTGTCGCTGGGTTCGATTGTTTTACTTTCTTTTGCAGTAAGGACCACGCTTTGGATTCGGTGCACTTTCGTCGGCGAGCCGCTTCGGCCACACCAGGTCAAGTCCGCTTCAATGTCATCAAGGTTCCATTGCTTTATCAGCAGACCTTTGCTGCTGAGATTGTTTTGTTTCATTTCGATGAGACTCTTCAGCTCCTGCTCGTTGGCATTTGGGTTATCCGCCTTCATTTCTCTTTCAATCTCAACCGGTGTTTGAGCGTTTTTATATTTCATTAACTTTTTCGCAGCTGCGACTCTCGGCTCATTCGCATCGCTCGTAACTGTCAGCAGCACGGGCAGGGCGGCCTGGACTTTTTGCCAGCCATTGCCGATATTTCGCCGGGCTGTAATGGTCTTGCCCTTAAACTCCGTCAGCTCTTCGACGTATGTAATCTGCGTGATGCCCAATTTCTCCGCCAATTGAGGCCCGACCTGTGCGGTATCGCCATCGATGGCCTGTCTGCCGCAAAGTACAATATCGTAATCGAGTTTTTTTACTGCACAGCACAGGATATAGCTGGTAGCCAGGGTATCGCTGGCAGCGCATCGCTGGTCGGTTACAAGAATTGCATCGTCAGCTCCGCGATAGAGCGAATCGCGAAGAACCTCGCTCGCCGCGGGAAGCCCCATCGTGATGACGGTTATATGGCCGCCGTGATTTTCCTTAATCTGCAGTGCCAGCTCAAGTGCGTTGAGGTCTTCCGGATTGAAAATAGCAGGCAGTGCCGTCCGGTTTACGGTGCCGTCGTCATTCATTGCCTCGCCCGTAATCCTTTTGGTATCCGGCACTTGCTTTATCAAAACAACGCAGTTATACGCCACTTACAGCTCCTTTTTTTTACTTGTGAAACACGCCTCACATCACAATTCACGAGCTATGGATTGTATCTGTACCGGCCCTTCAGGTCAACCCTAAAACGAGTTTGCTACTCTCTCGTTTAGCCGGGTATTTGCTGGTCGGCATACGAGATACGACAACTGCCTGAACTTATCCGCCCACCCAATTACCCATTTTCTTTGGCGGTTGGCGTTTTCGTAGCCGCAATTTTGGTTTTTAACCATTTTTTTGAACAAAAGCCCAAAATTGTTCGTAAAGATACTAATAACCGTCAAAAATTATTAAAAAATTTTTCAAAATAGCTTGACCGAATGTCGATACCGTATTAGAATCTATAAAGAAACAGTGGCTATTTATGTAGCTTTAGGCCACAGGAAAGGTTTTAAGGGTTTGAAAAGATTCTTAATAACGTATGTGTTTTTGCTATAAACTGCTGACGGGCAGATAACGTGTCCGTGTATTAGAGCCGCTGGCAGTTTAGAGCGGCTTTTTTTATTGCTCTTTTTTAACTTTATATGTATAACCGAACGCTGAAAAGGCGTGAATCACGCCAGCTTTTCGAAGGGCTCGTAGCTCAGTTGGTTAGAGCGCACGCCTGATAAGCGTGAGGTCGGTA
>CAYWUO010000190.1:0-4431 GCA_964461285.1 uncultured Pirellulales bacterium | reverse complement strand
TAATCCGTGAATGTAAACACCTAAGACCGTTGCATCGAAGTTACTCAGGCCCTGGCCCATAAGTGCCGTTATCACTCCCGTCAAAACGTCACCTGAGCCGGCTGTAGCCATACCGGGATTACCGGTCTTATTGATATAGACTTTTTCGCCGTCGCTGACGACCGTTCCTGCTCCTTTTAAGGCAACAGTTGTTTTCGTCTGTTGTGCTAATTGTATTGCCTGTTGCTGACGGTCAGATGGCAGTTGTTCTCTGAACAAAGCCCGCCATAACCTTTTCATCTCGCCGGGATGTGGTGTCAAAATCACCTCTGCTTTTAGTTTTTTGGGCCAGTCTTTTATGCCGGCAAGATTATTCAGGCCGTCGGCGTCTATAAGCAGCCGGAGATTTTCCTGCTCAAGCAGTGTCTTGAGTATCGTCTTAAGCTCTCCGCTGACACCGATACCAGGCCCGAATGCAACGGCATCATTTTCACTGGCGGCATCAAGAATTATATTGCTTGCTTTTGCAGATATTCGCCCGGCGATGTCTTCAGGCAGGGCGATAGTGGTAAAGGATGGCTCGATTGAAGCAACTATCGGCAATACGCTTTTTGGCGTTGCCACTCGCACCAGGCCGGCGCCTGCCCGCAGGGCCGCTCGGCCGGCAAGGGCCGCTGCTCCGCTCATACCGATACTGCCGGCAATGATACACACCTTGCCGAAATCTCCCTTGTGTGCATCAGCCGCTCTCGGCTTTATTTTCGGAATTTGCTCTATTATCTGCATACAAGCTCGTTTCGTACGGTATATTACACATAATGCAGAATATGGTCAATAAAAGATTTGACAAGCAAACAGGAAAGTTCTATAATAAGTAAACTACTCAGGATTAGCGGCGAAAGAATCAGCTCGTCTGGGCGAAAGTGCCGGCCGCAGCACCGCCGATTTTAGCGGAGATTAAAAACTATGAGTGAAATTATATTTGTCGTTGAAGATTCTGATGAGGGCGGTTACATCGCTAAGGCACTCGGTCATTCCATTCATACCGAAGGTGAGACATTAGACGAGTTAAAGGAAAATATCAAAGATGCGGTAAAATGCCACTTTGATTCAAAGGAAATTCCCCATATTGTACGCTTACACATAGTAAAAGATGAAGTAATAGCAATATGAAACTTCCACGGGAAATCAGCGGCGAAGAACTCGCAAAACTTCTCAAGAAATACGGATATAAAGTAACCCGGCAAACCGGCAGTCATATACGACTTACCACTGCTGTGAAAGGTGAACACCACATAACTATCCCTGCCCATAAATACCTTAAAATAGACACATTGAGCGGCATTTTGAACGATATCGCTATCCATTTCAAAATAGACAAAGCCGATTTAATTAAAGAATTATTCTAATAATGTTGGAGTATTATCCGGGAGAAAGACCTGAAAGTGGGTTTATCTGGAAACCATATATACAATGTTGGGTGCTTTTCTCAGCACAAGCTATGGCAAGTTCACGGCAGAAATTAGTCGTTTATACGGATATACGGAGCGCTCAATTGAAATGTCAGGAAATTGATTGGCGTTTTTCTTCAACCAAACGCATCTTTCGAGCACTGTCTGACGGTCTGAAGGATGTAAAACGTGATTTAGGCGAAGCGCAAGAGGAGTTTGAAATAGATGACGCTCTGGAATATACTGAGAGTTTATTGGGCATGGCTTTTGTGATGGCGCAAACGTATATCACCGGCACAGTATCTGACGCCAATAAACTCAATGGATCTGGTAGGAAACCGGCAAAGGAACGATTGCTCAAAGATTATGGTGATAAGTTGGCAGGAGCAGCGGTAACAAAAATTGAACTCTGCGATGCCATTGCTAATTACTTCAAACATCACGATAAATGGAATAGTTGGTCAGCAACAGGTCGGCACCAAAAGACAGTCTCTACTCTTCGTTCCGCTGGTATAGAAGAAAACGACGATTTCCCATGTTGTAAGGCTGCAGACATACTATGGTCAAACAACGATGGCTCGGATATAGAGCCGCTTCTTTCGTTGATTTCAAGTTGGCGGGAAGCAGTAATCGCGTCCTGCAAGTAGATTGTTAATGATTCATTACAGCATTAAAGAGTCAGCAGACCAAAAAATCTGAAGCACGAAACAAATTCGGATTTTCAAGTGTTCAAATTTTTATCCGCAGGATTACTTTCTGCAAAAACAAATGTTTTGGGCATTTGTATTTCGGTAATTCGATATTGTTTCGGTTTTCGATATTCGGA
This sequence comes from uncultured Pirellulales bacterium, assembly GCA_964461285.1. Taxonomy (GTDB): domain Bacteria; phylum Planctomycetota; class Phycisphaerae; order Sedimentisphaerales; family Anaerobacaceae; genus CAZBWE01. Next base: position 2,175 of record CAYWUO010000190.1, on the reverse strand, counting down.
TTTCGGATTTGTTATTCCCGTCTGTTCTCTGTCTTCCGTCTCCTTTTTTTATTTTCCTTCTTCTATTTTTCGATTTATTAGTGTCGCTGTTACCGCTGCAGAAAATCCGTTATCAATATTTACCACGGTAACACCCGAAGCGCAACTGTTAAGCATTGTCAAAAGGGCAGCTAATCCCTCGAAACTTGAACCATAACCGACGCTGGTCGGAACTGCAATCACCGGACAGCTTACAAGTCCTCCCACAACAGACGCCAGTGCCCCTTCCATCCCTGCTATAACAATTATGACATTTGCCTTCTGCAGTTTTGGCAGGTGTTCGAACAATCTGTGAATCCCCGCCACTCCAACATCGCAAATCAGCTCTGTCCGCTGGCCCATAATCTCCGCCGTTACCTTTGCCTCAGCCGCTACCGGCAAATCGGAAGTCCCTGCTGTAACTATTGGAAGGGTGGTTTTCGAGGCAGGCAGCTTTTTCTGCTCCAGAACTATTGCCTTGGCTGTCTCTTCATATCGTGCCTTGGGAAACTTCTTTGTTTGAGCCAGTTCTTCAAAAACCTCCGGCTCAGCCCTTGTGGCAAGCACGTTATTACCTTTTGCAGCTAAGCTCTCGAAGATTTTGATTATTTGTTCGGTTGTTTTACCGGGGCAGTAAATGACTTCCGGGAAACCCTGCCGGATTTGACGATGGTGGTCAACACACGCAAAGCCCAAATCTTCGAACGGCAGATGCCGAAGCTCCTCAACCGCTTCGTTGATACTGATATCGCCGGTTTTCACCTGCTCTAATAATTCTTTTAACTGTTCTGCTCGAATATTTCACCTGCCTTGTTTTGGTTTATAGCCTGCGAACGTTGAGTCCATAGCTACGAACTGCTTTTCGGTTCCAGTGTTAAATCTGCAAAAAATCCTGCCTTAAATTTATGATAACCCAAAGAAGCTACCATAACCGCATTATCAGTGCAATATTGTTTTGGAGCAACAAACAGCTTTTTCGCCGGTTTATACGAGTCACATAACTTTTGTAGTGTGGTTCTGAGATGGCTATTTGCTGCAACACCACCGCCAAGAAGTACTGTTTCTGCACCGATTCTTTCAATAGCCCTTCTTGTTTTTTTCACAAGCACATCAATCACCGCCGCCTGAAATGATGCAGCAATATCGGCTATCTCCTGCTTGCTCATTGACTCGACTTTATCTTCGCCCTTCATATCCTGGCCGCGGCAATAATATAGAACCGCAGTCTTAATTCCGCTGAAGGAAAAATCCAGAGAATCACGTCCGAGCATTGAACGTGGAAATTTGATTGCCTTTGGATTTCCTTTTTCTGCTATTCTTTCGATGCTCGGCCCGCCGGGGTAGGGCAGTTTCAGAATTATTGCAACCTTATCGAACGCCTCACCTGCGGCGTCATCGATTGTGCTGCCCAAAAGTTTCGGCTGCAAAGGCGAATGGTAATCGTACAGACATGTATGTCCGCCGGATACAATTAAAGCTACAGCCGGCAGCTTTGGTTTTTCTTCGGCCATAATTGCCGATTGCAGATGTGCGTGTAGATGGTTGATTGCTATCAGCGGCTTGTCCCAGGCAAAGCTCAAAGTCTTTGCAGCGGTAACACCAATGACTAATGCGATTGTCAGGCCCGGCTGATTGGCAACCGCTATTGCGTCAATATCATCTTTGTTTATCGTTGCCTGCTCCATCGCTTCGGTTATGACCTGATATATATTTTCGATATGCGCTCGTGAGGCAATCTCAGGCACAACTCCGCCGTATTTCTCATGCAGTTTCGTTTGTGAAGCGACCACGGATGATTTGACCGTGTGCCCATCCGCTACCACCGCCGCTGCAGTCTCATCGCAGCTCGTCTCAATCCCCAGGATATTTATGCACCTTTGCTGCATGGAGCTGGATATTAACCGCATAACCAATTGCTGTCAACGTTACGGGGATTAATGTTTTTTTACTGCGGATTTTGTAAGCAGTAATATCTGCTTGCCGATGCTTTTACAGACGTGGATGAATGAAAATCGAAGTGGAATAAGTTTGGCCGGTTCAAAATCTGTGCATAGATATTCTGAAAAATTATCGCCTGAAATTTTTATTTTTCCAGGGTCCCGGCAGCCAAATCCCATTTGCCTTGCTGTGTTAATCATCGGCAGCTCTTCCGGTTTG
>CAYWUO010000189.1:0-4478 GCA_964461285.1 uncultured Pirellulales bacterium | reverse complement strand
CAAAAATGGTAACAAGAAAGAAGCTCAAAAGGAATTTGACTCTCTGTTTTTGTCTGAACCCAATGACCCGAGGCCCTTGTTAGCGCAGGCTAAATTGCTTAAAGACGACGAGCATTGGACTGAGATAAGCCAAAAGGTCCTCGAATGGTATCTAAAGCATCCCGAGGATAGGCACACCCCCGTAACTATTGTCAAAGACCTGATAGCAACAGAAAACAACCAAGCTCAAAAGTCAGCTGAAGAAATCCTCAGAACGGTACTGAAAAATGAGCCCGATTATACTGAAGCTACGATTACACTCGCTGTTCTGCTACAAATCAACGACAGGCCTGATGAGTCAGCCGAATTTTATCAAAAGGTTCTCATGATTGAGCCTGATAATCTAATCGCAATCAATAATCTGGCATGGATATTCTGTGAAAACCAAGGTAAACATCATCAGGCGCTCGAATTGACCAGGAAAGGATTAAAGTTAGCGCCGCATTATATTGACCTTATAGACACTCGCGGTGTTGCATATTACCGCCTGGGCGAATTTAACAAAGCCATCCAGGATTTTAATACTTGTATTAAGTTATATTCGAGTGCAACGCCTCCATATGTCGCTTCACAATTTCACCTGGGAAGAGCCTACGCTAAGCTGGGACAAACAGATATGGCTATTGAACACTTAAACCAAGTTTTGGAATTAGAGAAAAGAATCGGCGGCCTATCAAGGACGGATTTGGCCGAGGTGCAACACCTAATTAACGAATTATCACAAGGAGGTTAATATGTCTTCACCCTCTCAGTCGGTAGGAAAAGAAAAAATGCAAAATATCACTTTCGGTAGCCCTTTTTATAAACAGCCTGACATCACTCTTCTTGATGAAAAACAATGGCTGTATATCCAAAGGCGGTATCATATGAGCCCGAGAGAGCTTCAGGTCGCCAAACTTGTTTGCCAGGGATTCACTAACGGTGATATGGCGAAAAAACTAAAAGTAAAGGCCGGTACTGTGAAAACACATTTAAGAAGCATTTTTGGTAAGACACGCTCAAGAAATAAAATCACAATGCTATTAAAATTTATGGATGATATAAGCAATTTCTTTGGTGAATCTACCATAGATAATTTCAACTATAAATAACAGCAAACCAAACTTCAAAAGAAACTATACACAGCAAGAGGATACCAAAAAGTATCTTCTTGGCTGTCCCAAAATATCCTGCCTATTATAACTCACCTTTTTTGCCTCAAATACTCATTTCTCACATAGTAGCTGAAAATTAAGTTCCTGAATTACTCTGCTACTAATGGATTATGCCTATCGGATTATTCATGTATCAAATTAACTCTTTCTTGCAATCAAAGTCCCAAAAAAGCATAATTATTTTTGCAGATATTGTAATTTTCTACAATTTTTCTTGACATGTAATTTGTGAGTTGATATATATGGTCGCTTTGATTTCGTAACAGAGGAGGCCATCTACAGTAGTGCGTGCGAGGGTGGCCCATAAGTTAAAAGGCTTGATATGAGTATGCTCCGTAAGGAGGCGGGGAAATGCTGTCAGGCGAAAAAAATAAAGGATTGATACTATTACTGTCACTTCTTGTAGCGACGACAGTAAACGCTGCACCAACGGTGAACACCTGTAATGAGAAGTTCACTGCGCAAGCTTTAGTTCCCTCTGAAGATGCTCACATTATCTCCGTATCTAAAACAAGCCAAATTAATAATTCCTACTATCTCCCTCCGTTTGATATTAGCGATGAATTTCTAAATTTACCTGCTGGTTTAATAGGTTCACTACCAGACCAATCCATTAACGTTAAATCGTTACCTGCTGTACCAGGAGCGTTTTTAATGGCCCTAATAGGATTTCTTTTCGTTTCTCTATATAAGGAACACAAGCATTGGTTAGCAGCTTTAGCAATTCTATTATGGCTCGTCCAATCTGGATTTGTCACCCTGCTGCATATGAGTTCGCACGTAGCCGGCAATAACCATATTGTACAACAATTTATACCCGGCCAAAAGTACCACCTGTATGACAAAACGTTTAGTTATCATTATAAAAAAATATATCAATCACAGTCTGCTATTATCCTCGAACGAGATAACTTAAATCCATTATTTAATTGCATGGCTTTAAGAACTGAGCGAACTTGCTGTTTTTCATCAGCATTCACTTTTGCTTATTCTGCTCGCGGCCCTCCTGAACTGGCCTGAGAAGCACCTTTTGGTAAAAGGAAAATTACCTTAACACTCTATCAAAGTGTTTTTTCCAACAAAGTATCAGGAAGATACAGCTAAAGTGAAAGGACTCAGATAATGATGAAAAGATTAGCTTTAATGACCTGCTTGATTTGTATAATTGCAGCACCTGCTTTTGCAACCCCAACGGTCACAGTAACACGCCAGAACGGCTATTACAGTGGAAATGGTGGCGAGTTCACCGTAGAAGTAAAGTCAGACTACATTACTGGAAATCCCGTTGGTACCAACTTTCAGTCTTTCTGCCTTGAAAAGAAGGAATATGTTTTTGAAGGCGGAACATATGATGTGATGGTCTCCACGGAAGTGATAGCTGGAGGATACAATAGTGGCCCGGACGGCCCACTTGGCGGCGACCCTTTAGACCCAATGACTGCTTGGCTATACACGCAATTCCGCTCAGAAGGTCTTGCTGCTTATGGATATGATTATACCGCCGGAAGCGGCCGAGAGGATTCTGCCGAGGCCCTGCAAGAGGTCATCTGGTTTATTGAGGACGAGAGCTATCAAACATGGACAACGGGAGACAACAGTCTTCAGGACAAATTCTGTACTGCAGCACAGACTTACGGCTGGACAGGGACATACATCGGAAATGTAAGGGTCTTAAATATGTATAAAGAGGGACATGTAGGTGAAGACTGTTTTTGGTATAGAAGACAGGACCAGTTGGTACTTATTCCTGCTCCCGGTGCCATCTTTCTGGGCGGAATTGGCGTAGCCCTTGTTGGCTGGCTCCGCAGAAGGAGGACACTGTAACTACTAAGGGAAATCAAGGCAAAAAAAGCTGTTTAAACTCTTACGATAAAGAGAAGTGATGATAAAAACACTAATTGGTAATTTTGGTAATCGAGTTAATTGTCGTGATTTGTGCTGTTTAACAGCCAATGTAAAGCCATTACAACAGAGCAGGTTTGCGATTAGAAATTCCGGCAGCGCCTTTAACATGAGTGTTAAGAATAGTATTATGGACCGGTAAGGTCTGTTAAATGAAAACTTAATCGATGAATATCGTATAACACTAAAATTTGAAAAGAAAGGAGCCTATATGAAAAAAATAATATTAATAATAGTGTCTGTGATTTTTGCCTGTACTGGTATTCTACAAGCAACACCTTCGTTACATTTCAGCACCGAGAAGGACGACACCTCGTGGACCGTTTCCTACAATAATGTCGAAAGTAGGTATGAGATGAGCTTTGATCATATCATCGTGGACCAAAGCAATCCTATAGATGCTACTCTTATCGGTGACACACTGTCCCTGCCAACGATGGCGCTAACAGGCCTGTCATATGGTGAGTACATGGGAATAAAATTCGTCACTGCAATGCTGGAACCCATTGATGGCGGAATGCTGTACATCTATGACGATACCACAGCAGTAGAAGAGATGCAGGCAGAGCTCGGCAACGGCGGTACGTTGATCATCGCCCAGAGCTATTTGGCCTACTCCAACCCACAGAGCGACTTGACGAACCTAAGCGGTCTTGGTGGTTACTCAGTTGTCATCGACGGACTCATTGCTGTTGAGGACCAGGGTATGAGCATCGACCTTTCTTTCAGTGGTGAATCAGCACAAGAAAATCTATATGACTTACTGCGAAACCAGGATTATGATAGCTCTGTAAGCGGCGGACTGAGCGGGCAAATTAACGCAATTACGATTCCCGCGCCTGGTGCTATCTTGCTGGGCAGTGTCGGTGTAGGCCTTGTTGGCTGGCTGCGAAGACGAAGGATAATGTAAATTTGTAAACCGTAAAACTTTCAAGGATGAAAGAAAGGTAAAAAAAATGAAAAAGTTAATAACAATTTGTGCGATTGTAGCAATGGTTCTCGTCATAGCTCCGTTGTCAGCGAGAGCAAACACCACAACGATGCATACAGCGAACACATTTATTGGAAATCAAACTTGGAGTAGCGTGGGATTACAATTTGATGTTAATCCCGGCCCAGGGATTTCTGTCCTTGAACTTGGCATCTATGACAGTGAGCAGAACGGAATTCTTGGCGGTGCCACACTCTCGACATGGATCTTTGATGCGACTGAAACGCCATTGGTGCACATGGATTTCACATATGGCGATCCCGGCACGTTAGATGGCGCGTACCTCTTCAAACCGTTGCAGACTCCATTGGCACTGGCACCTGGACAGTACACCATAGTCGCTTACGGCTTCGACGGGACCGACAACCTGCACAATGAGAACATTGATGGTG
>CAYWUO010000188.1:0-4484 GCA_964461285.1 uncultured Pirellulales bacterium | reverse complement strand
GCCCGCCGGCACAGGTCCGGGGGCTAACCGAAAAGGGAAACCCCTTGCGGTGCAAGGGCACAAAATAAAGCATTCCTCGCGGGCACCGGCACGTGAAACAAAGGAGAAAACCCCCCAATAAATTGCACGAAAAAGTGAACCCCGCCCAGAGGACGGGGCTAAACATGATCCCGGTGAGATAGTTATCACATCTCACGGGGTAAAAAATATAAAGCAATCCTCGCGTGGGCACCCCCACGTGAAACGTGGGGCTAAATACAACCACTGGCAAGGCCAGTGGTCAGAGGGTAATCCCCTAATAACCCCCGACAACAACATTCGAGGGCAGGCACGATGCAGAAGACGGAGGGCAGAAGAGGGACGACGGAGGAGGGAGGACAAGGGACGATGGACGAGGGACGAGGGACGAAGGAGGACCTCGGTTAGATAGTTATCACATCTCACGGGGGAAATAAAGCATTCCTCGCGTGTGCACCGGCACGTGAAACAAAGGAGAAAACCCCCCAATAAATTGCACGAAAAAGTGAACCCCGCCCGGAGGACCCACGCACCAATTGAACTATTGTGTGTGCCAAATAAAATTACATGATTTATTATCTAAACATACGACAATTGGTGCGGGGCAAGCGAGGGACGACGGAAGACAGACGATAGACGAGGGACGATAGAAATCCTAATATCTAAATCCTAAACAAATCCAAACTACCGAAATTCAAATGCTCAAAACAATGCGGGAATGAGTAGATCCCCGCCTTCGCGGGGACGGGTGCGTGGATGAGTAGATCCCCGCCTAAGACATGCGAGGACAGGCGGCAGACGATAGAATTAAGCTGTTGACATTGAACAGATTCTCGTGTATTTTGTCGCATGAGAAATGGGCACCTGGGAGCGGAAGGTTTCAATTTATTATTTACGATTGAATATTTACTATTGTTATTTGAGATTTACGAATTTCGATTTGCGATTGTTATTCAATTTGGATTGGAACAATTATGAAAAAGAACACAGCTCACAAGATTTTAAATCCGATTTTGCTGGTATTGTTTATCAGCCAGGCAACGACGGGATTGGCTCACGCGAAGCTTTCGCACGAGGCGTTCGAGTTTTTGCACGAGGGAGGTGGAATATTACTGATAGTCCTTATTGCTGTACACCTTATATTGAACTTCAACTGGATTAAGGCAAGCTATTTTGCAAAATAAAGGATTTTGTGAAGAGTACGTTATTAAAAATACTGTTGATTTTTGATTTGTTATCGGTGTTTTGGGCCCCTGCGGGGGAATTAGAATTAATACTTGACTATTTCGAGAGGAGCGAGTAACATGCCAGCTCGTGGCTATTGAACGCCGGTCTTTCCGGCAAGAGTATTATTAAAAGAAAAGGAATAAACACAATGAATATTTATGTAGGAAATTTGCCGCATAAGGTAACAGAGGATGAGGTTCGTCAGGCTTTTGCAGAATTTGGCCAGGTCACTGAGGTCCGTCTAATAACGGATAAATTCAGCGGCGAATCAAAAGGATTCGGATTCGTAGAAATGCCGTCTAAAGCTGAAGCAGAAAAAGCCATCGAGGAAATGAACGGCAAGGATTTGATGGGGCGTGCCTTGAATGTCAACGAAGCTCGCCCGAAGGTTGAGCGTCGTGGCGGGGGTGGTGGAAGACAAGGAGGTTTTGGTGGCGGCGGCGGTAGCCGTGGTGGCGGCGGTAGCCGTGGTGGCGGACGAGGTCGTTCTGATAGAGGCGGCAGCAGAAGTCGATACTAACCACAGGCAAGATGCCCGTGCTACGGAAAACAACCACGGGCAAGATGCCAGTGTTACGAATAAAACCAACGAGCTCCGCACAAAGCGAAGCCCGTTGGTTTTTCAGGTGTGTTGCCCTGGATTAAGCAAGTGTTACGCTGGTCGCACACGGGCCTTTTTTGCCCTGTCCGACCTCGAAGTTAACCTTCTGGCCTTCATCAAGATTGGCATAGCCAGATGTCTTGATTTCCGAGTGATGAACGAACAAATCTTCGCCACCACCGTCGGGTGTGATAAATCCAAAACCTTTTTGCCCATTAAACCATTTTACTGTACCTATACTCACAATAACGCTCCTTTGGCCTTCTAAACGGCCATAAAATGTGTCTCTCGTATTGTTTTTGAAGATAATATTCCTGAGAGACGTGAGAATAAATCCGACTTGAAAAAAATATACCACAAGAACTAACCGGACGTCAACAAAAATAAATAAAAATAATCATAACGGTAAAAGCCCATTTTGTGTGGGGCTAAGTATAAAGCAATCCTCGCGTGGGCACCGGCGCCCAAAGGACTTGCTTAAAATACTTTTTTGTAAGCGTGGCAGTATGGGATGCCGCCGGTCTTTTCGTAATAGTCCTGATGATATTGCTCGGCAGGCCAGAAATCTTTTGCAGGGACGAGCTGGGTCTTTACATTAAAGCCCTTCTTCATAAGCTCGCCGGCAAGCTTCATAGCAATCTGTTGCTGATTTTCGTCCAGATAGAAAATCGAAGAGCGGTATTGCGTGCCGACATCGGGGCCCTGCTGATCAAGCTGGGTGAAATCATGGGTCTCAAAGAACAGGCGTGCGAGCTGCTCGTAACTGGTTTTCGAAGGGTTAAAAACGACCTCTACGGCCTCGGCGTGGCCGGTCTTGCCAGAGCAAACCTGCTTATATGTGGGATTATCCACATGGCCACCGGTAAAGCCGGTGGTAGTTGATATTACACCGGGTGCCTGCTTGAAATGATACTCGGTACCCCAGAAACAGCCGGAAGCGAATATCGCCCTTTGGGTCTGCTTTGCGGCGGGGACAAAGTCCATCGAGATGGAATTGACACAATGCCGGACATCCTTCGGTGTTACCCCCTCACCCAAAAATACGTGGCCCAGATGTGCATCGCATTTTGCGCAGGTAATCTCTGTGCGGACGCCATCGGCATCCCGCTGCCACTTTACGGCTCCTTCGACCTGGTCATCAAAGCTCGGCCAGCCGCAGCCGGACTTGAATTTCGAAGAGGACTCGTACAACGCAGCTCCGCATTGCCTGCAGGTGTAAGTTCCTTTTTCATAATGATTATTATATTTTCCGCTGAAAGGCCGCTCGGTTCCCTTGTTAATGATGACCTGCTGCTCTTCAGCGGTTAATTCGTTGTACATCTTATGCTCCTTGCAAAGCATTAAATTGCCGGCTTTGCCGTCGGTATCTTTGATGAGAGATAACGAAAAGAACCTTGCCCCAAAACCGCCACCGGCAATAATTAACAAAAGCAGTATTATAAACACCCACAATTTTACAGGGGAATTATTTGTCTTGTTAATTGCTAATCACCTCGTTTCGTTTGTTTATAAATTATCCTTTTAATGATTTATACTGGTTGCTCAAATGAACGGTTCGTATAAATAAAGAGAGCAGTGCATTAAATTCCGAAAGAAAAAACCGGGCTGACAAGGAATGTTGAAGTTAGAAGTTCGAGTTTCCGTGTACGCGCAACAATGAGAAATGCAATATAAGGACTCTAAAAGTTTCCCCTCCCTCCGTTTTCGAAAACCGTCTCTAAAATGAAAGGTACTAAGGTTTTCCGCTTATATTATCTCATAAAAGTAAGTAGTATGTCTATCCGTAAATATACGGTTTTTTGGCTGTAGGTTATATTATCCCTTTTCTTAAGTGTTTTCGATAACGATTATGACGAATATGAGTTTTATCAGCAGTATTTCATAGGGATATTTATCAAAAAGCCGTTTTTTGGAATGAAAAAAAATCTGCGGATATGTCCGGCTGTAACGGCTATATTGAAGCACCAAGGAGTGTGTCTTTGCGTTCGACAATCCTGAACAGTACAAGAATACCGGCAAGTGTAATCCCAGCAAGGAAGCCCCCAACATGTGCAAAAGAAGCCATGTGAAGATTGCCAGCAACTCCTTCGGTCAAGTTCAATAAGAACCAGACCAGTATAAGCCAGGGTCCGAGCCAACCAAAACTTCTAAAACAAAGTACAACATACATTCCTAAAATCCCCATAACCGCCCCGCTTGCCCCGATGGCCGGGCGACCATCGTAAACAATGTGCACAATTGCTGAAACAATCCCGACAAATAAATAAGCAAGCGGATAGTTCACATTGCCTATCCGCATACAGACGCGACGTCCAAATACCCAAAGCGCAATTAAGTTCCACGCGGCGTGCATAAGACCGGTGTGGAGCCACATATAACAAAGTATGGCCATGAAAGACCAGCGATCCAGTATCAGACTATTAAGATACTCTTGACCACCATCAAATATGAACTGAATTGCAAATGTAACCGACATCAGGAGCATTATCAGGTAATTGCCTATCGGTATATCAGGGATAGATATGGCTTTAGTCCATCGGTTCTGCAAGACACGCTCCTCCTTATAAAAATCACCCCACTCGATATATATAGCCGAAAAAAGCCCGGCACTTAAAATAAGCACAGTTTTTGGGCTCTT
>CAYWUO010000187.1:0-4489 GCA_964461285.1 uncultured Pirellulales bacterium | reverse complement strand
TCGGATTCGCTGTTATTTGCCGAAGTATTACGTATATTGACGGTGAACCTCAAAACGATTATCGACCGAACATCGGCCATCAATGCTTTAATGCCGCGAGGTTTAGCTTCCACGACCGTGGTGAGTTCCCTGCAGGCGTTTCACCTCATTCAACAGCTATCTGCTCCATATTGTTCGGTGAAGACCCTATTGCCTTTAACTCGCAGCTGGGAAAATTCTCCTATCAGGGTATTGCACCTGACGCTCAGGCTGATGTTTACGAATTTTGGCATTTTTTGGTCAGTAATTTACTCACTTATTCCCCGCCTGAGGCTGACATTGTTGTCGCCGGCATTGGCAGTCAGTCCCAGGACTGGTGGACAAGGGGTATTGAATCATTAGCAGAACATTGCGGTCTTATTATCGTGGCCGGCATCGGTAACGGCTTAAATGCCAATGACCCGGTCCTTTACCCGGCCGCCGGGGCAAATGTTATTGGAGTCGGAGTGCTCGCTTCTGTAGATACTGAAAATCTTGCAACTAATCTGGCACATTTTGCTCTGGCCTATCCGGAGCATTCGAGTCTCGGACCGACTGCAGATGGGCGATGCAAGCCTGACATCGTTGCTCCCGGCAACCTCCTGGCCGCCGATGCAAACGATAAATATCTATATGAACCGACCGGCGATTGGTCGAGCTTCTCTACGCCAACCGTAGCCGGAGCTATCAGCCTGCTTGTTCAAAAAGCCAAACAGGACTCGAATCTCAGTTCCGCTGTTTCGCCGGATGGTGGAAACTGTGTTGTTAAATCTATTCTGCTCAATTCTGCAACGAAACTGCCCTTCTGGCATAAAGGTCAGCTCCCCCTCGACGACGACCATCTGGTACCGCTTGACTATATTCAGGGTGCAGGAATGTTAAATGCTGTCGGTGCTTATGAAAATCTAATCGCCGGCCAAAACGCTCCGGGCGTTTGTCCGACAACCGGCTGGGATTTAAACCAGCTGGATAAAAGCGAAACTCCGCAAAACAGTTATAAAATCTCGCTCAAAGAACCGGCTAATAAAATCATCGCTGTCACAGCTGCCTGGAACAAACACTACAGCAGCTCTTATCCTTTTGAGCCGTTACCGGACAAAGACATTGATACTCGGCTTGAACTGTGGGCTATTGACCTCGACGACCCAAACAACGATTACCTGCTCGATTACAGTGACAGCAGCGTTGACAATGTCGAGCATATTTATACCGCCACGGATGCTAACTACTCCAACTACGAAATTGTCCTTTCTATCAATGACGTTAATCAACACCAAGAAACACCCGAATCCCAGCGATACGGATTAGCCTGGAACATCAGCCATAAACAGAACAACGACTCTATCTTTTGGTATGACTTAAACGCCGACGGCATTGTTAACGAATCAGACCTTATTACGCTATTCAACAACTTGCTGGCCAACACTAAATCAACTAAAAATTATATGTTCGGAGACATCAATACTAACGGCGAAATTGATATCAACGATATACAAATCTTTATGAACCACACCAACCTCAAAGCCGAATGGCACACTGAATAGCACATTCATAAATGTCTCGTTAATGTCTCGTTGTTTTGCAGTTCGAAAATCATCCTCTCAATTGCTATAGCCGTTAATTTAGGCAACTTGGGAGATGTGTCCTATAATTCATTTTGATTTATCCCCTTTTCGGGCAATATACGCCCCTGAATATAGGTGCCCAACACAATTTTTATCGATTTTTTTCTTTTCACATACTTGGCATAATCCGCTTTTCCCCTCCATTAATAAGGATTAATTAGGATTTAGCCGCTTTTTAATTCCATTGTTCTATATAATTTTTCATTTTTTTCTTGAAATTCCTCCATAAATCAGGTATAATCCAGGAAAATTAAGGAGGAGTGGTGGTAAGGCTTTATCTACGTCTTATATCAAGCTTTCCCCCTCAACAAAAGGAGTGACCTGTTAATTTCATGCACGGATGGCAAATATGTAAATGCGCGCGCAAAGGAAAGGATTTATCCTTAAATGTAGTTTATTGCGAGAGACAAGGTACCTAATTAAGGGGATAAGCTATGCAACAGCATGAAGAGAATAACTCGTTAGTAAACCAGACGATATCGAAGCTGCTCGATTTTGAAAGCGGGCCGGTGATTAAAGCAAAAGAAAACAAATCCCCGGAGTTGCTCGACATCTCTTCTTTAAACATTCGAGGTTTTTCTGACATTGACATTCCTGAAAATGCCGAAGATCAAATCCAGGAGAATTGGCACCAGCCCGAAAGCGAAGTCTTGGGAAAACATATTCCATCACGCAAAGGCCAGATATTTGTCGTTGCTGCGGGCGTATTTCTGCTCCTGGCTGTCTGTGTCTCGATCGGAAATAAGCTGCCGCTGCCGCTGGGTTTCGAAGCGATAAAATCAACTTACGGCAACGTGTTTTACATTTGCATGTTGGTATTCGCAGGATTCGTCTTGAGTCTCACTACCTGGCTGCACTGGACAAAAAAGCTCACCAGAACCGCAAATATAGTCGTTATTATCGCAGTTGTATTGTCAATATTATTACCAATCCTGACATTAGGACCGGGTAGTGAAAATAATGAGATAGGAGGAATAAGCAGAACTCTATCGGGCTTTCCTCTCACTTCAAAGGCGCCTGTCTACGAACCGATAACCGGCATCATCTTCAGCACAGACAGACCTGCTGCTATAATCGGCTCCAGAATCGTTCACGAGGGAGACAGCACCCACGGAATTAAAATCTTCAAAATCCACAAGGACAAGGTTGAATTTGAAGCAAACGGAAAAAGGTGGATACAAGGGCTATAGAAAGCAACAAAGGCCTGTTTTCAAATTAATATCACCTCCTGCTTACATAGTCGCAAAAACACAACCACGTTATAAAAACCGCCAAATTATTCTTTCAATTCCACTGCTTTTCTGCTAAAAATATTTCACGAAATACAACATACTTTAATACGATATACGCAATACGCAATACGACAATATTATGAAGCTGATTGTAAAAAAATCCCGGCTTACAGGCACGGCCTCAATTCCGGCTTCCAAATCGCATACCATTCGTGCCGTTGCGCTCGGCTCTTTAGCTGCCGGCCAGAGTCTCATCCGTAATCCTCTTGATTCTTCCGACACCCAGGCCGCAGTAGCCGCTTACAGCGCCCTCGGCGCTCGAATTGACACATCCGATTCCAAACTCTGGAAGGTAAACGGTACTGCCGGAAATATTTCTGCTCCATCTGAAATTATCGATGTGGGTAACTCCGGCACAACACTGCGTATCGCAATGGGTTCTGCCGCTCTGGCTTCCGTTGGCCAAACCATCGCATTTACCGGTGATGAGCAAATCCGGACCCGCCCTGTCGGGCCTTTGATGAACTGCCTCGTTGATTTAGGAGCAAAATGCAAATCTCTTAACAATAATGGCAAAGCCCCTCTCGAAGTAACCGGCAAACTAACAGGCGGACATACTACCATTGCCGCTTCTACCAGCCAGTATCTTTCCAGCCTGCTTCTGTGCACACCACTGGCAGCGAAGGATACCGTGATAGATGTCACCCTGCTAAACGAGCCCGGTTACGTACAAATGACGCTCGACTGGCTCGATAAACAAAAAATAAAATATGAGAATCAAAAGTTTCAAAAATTCAAAATAAAAGGTAACCAACGTTACAAATCTTTTGATGAAACAATTTGTGCCGATTTCTCCAGTGCGACCTTTTTTCTCTGCGCTGCCGCCCTTGTTGCAGATGAGGTAACTTTACTCGGCCTGGATTTCTCAGACAGTCAGCCGGATAAAGCCGTAGTCGATTTTCTTATGGCGATGGGAGCCGATATAACCATCGAACCGAATTCAGTAACGGTTAAAGCTGCCCCGCTCAAAGGCGTTGAGCTTGATTTGAACCAAACTCCGGACGCTTTGCCGGCAATGGCTGTTACTGCCGCTTTTGCCGAAGGCACTACACGTCTTGTTAACGTTCCACAGGCACGAAGCAAAGAGACCGACAGAATCAAATGTATGGCCGAGGAGCTTAAAAAATTGTCGGTAGATGTTGAAGAGCTGCCCGATGGCCTTATAATCCACGGCAGCTTACGAGCGCGACGCTTGTCCGCCGACTTGTCCGGCGTAGCGCAAGCGAAGTCGGAAGCCTTGGCGAAGGCGGAAGCGACTATTCAACTAAATGGCAGAAGTGACCATCGAATCGTAATGGCCTTGTCGTTAGCCGGCTTGGCCATTGAAGGCGGATGTTGTATCGATACCGCCGAAGCGATTAGTGTAACGTTTCCTGAGTATGTTAATTTGATGAAAACCCTCGCCGCAGAAATGAAATTAACCGCTTAATGTATCCGGACAAATTAGTAACCACGTATTTATTATCTTGACAAATGATGTCATTTCCCTAATAATAGTGTCAGAATAAAGGATTTGGTATGCATTTTGAGATAATAGGTGAGATTGAGAGTATT
>CAYWUO010000186.1:0-4567 GCA_964461285.1 uncultured Pirellulales bacterium | reverse complement strand
CGCCTGAGCAAAACCATTTAAGCTCCAAATCATTACAACTGATAAAATTATTAAAGTGCATTTTTTATTCTCAGCCATGACATCTCTCCTTTTTTAAAAGTAAAAAACTCATGCATTATTTGTTTCATAAAACTCAAATATTGTATAAATCGTACATAAGTACGAACCCTGAAATTTTTTAAAAGCAAAAATCATAATCTACAAAATCCGTGTCGATCGGGTAATCCGATCTCTTGCATGTCTCGCATGGTTCCGACAAAGGAAAAGTGTCGACACAAACAGGCCACCAGTATACTGGTTCAGGAGGAAATCCGCTAGTCATAATCCCACATCGAGTCCACTTTACAGTTTCACCAGAGGGTTCGCATGCGTATTTTTTCCAGCACCAATGTGTAAAATGAAAGCAGTGTAACAGGCATCCCTCTGTGTCACATACTTTTTCAGTAATGCCCGACCATTCTTTTTCTGTGCCAATGCCACATTCTGCACCAAGTAGTACGCAAGTCACCCCACAAGGGGTGTCAGGAATAAGCGGTGTTTCGCAGCTTTCTCCATCGACTAAAGTGCACGGAAACACGCACGAGCCACCATCACAACATATCAGGTCAGGGTCTCCGCCGCAAACTTCGCACTCCCTGTCCACACAAGTTTCACAATTGTCCGGGTCACAGTCAGGAACAATTACAGTTATTTCATCGCTGGGTCCTTCGTATTCGTAAGGGGGGCAGCCAACCATTTTGGCTTTAACGACGTAATTACCCGGCTTATCCAGACCATAGAGTGTTGCTGTTGCAGGAGTAAACATCGCTTTTTCTCCTAAATTATTTATATCTCATTTTTACTCGCCTAACTGATTTTACATTTTACAGTATTCTTTACGGGGGGGAGGGCAATAAAAAATTAAAGAAAATCCAAAAATCTTCACTGTTATAGTTGGCTCTCGGTGAAGTGTCTGTTTTGGAGGTACAAAGAGGCGTTTTTAACCGTGCAGCCGGGAAAGCTCGTCTTTACACATCTTCAATTGAGTGGGGTCTGAGAGCTTCTCAGCCGCGGCCTGCAAATGCTTTTCAGCCGGCTCAGGCTGGTTAAGATGACGTGAATACAATATGCCTAACATCAATTCCACCTGCTCAGCATATTCATAGTTTTTATAGTGGGCTAAGAACTGTTCATAGGCCTGGGCTGCTTCAACGGCCCTGTCGTCGCTGGCGAGCTGATTGGCAATATCCAGCAGGTGCTGGCGAGGCAAAATCTGGTCACTATCAAGTTCTATAAGCCCCAGATACGATTCAGCCGCAGCCGGCAAATTCCGCTCCTGAATCCGTTTGCTAATCTCATTGCGAAGTTCTTCTGTTTTTATATTCTGCTGGCTCTTCGGCTGTTCTTCTCGGCTTTCATTGACCTCTTTAACTTTTATCTGCTTCGCTCTTACCTGGCCGGTAAACGGGTCAAAACCGCTCGACACGGTTTCGCGATACTGACGTTGCCGGTTCCACCGTTTTATCATTGCCCATAAGTCGAAACTGCTGCCCGTAAGCAGACCCGTAGCGAGCACAACCAACATAGCCGCAATCCCAAAGGCATATCCCGTCAGATGTGCGCCGTAGGCAATAGCCGCCGGAGCAATCCTCGGCTCGAAAATATTATCCCAAATAATGAGCTTAAATATGATAAAATACAGGGCCGACACTTCCACTGTCCCGATGAAGAAAATCCAATATATAACGGTTATCAAAGTCTGGGGAAACAGAACCAGATATGCACCTGTTACCGCTGCAACTGCTCCACTGGCACCGAGAACAGGATTGATGTGTAGAATTGCATGACCGATACCGGCAAAAATCCCGCCCGTTAAATATAAAGCCAAATATCCAAGGTGGCCGAGACGGTCGTTGACGTTATTGCCGAACAAATATAAAAAGAACATATTCCCGAAAATGTGCATAAAGCTGCCGTGTAAAAATGCATAGCTTATAAATTGCCACCAGCGCCACATGTCGGGCGTAAGCATAAACTGCTCTGCCCATTGGTGAACAGATACAAGCACAAAACGGCCGGCCTCAAAATGGCGATGTGGGCCGTAGGTCAAAAAGAAAATAAACACATTAAAAACTATCAGGCCATAATTTACATATGGTGTTCTTCTTGGCCGAATACTTGTCCGAATAGGTAATATCATAGTTATTTACCAATTTATAATAATTACAATAAAAAGCCGGTTTATTGTAATAATAGAAATGGGTTATGACAAGACATAAAAAAAGGACGGCAACAGCCGTCCTATCCAGAAAAACCGGGCTTTACAATCATTCTCCCTCTCGGAAAACACCTATGCTCGAAACAGTTACTTGTATCAGCCAGCTCCCCCAGCCGGTCCCGATTCAATAAAAATATAAAAATAAAAAGGCACAATGCCAAACATTTCAGCAAAAAATACTTTATTTTTTATCAAGCTGCTGTTAAGCAATTGTATTTGCAGTTCACAGGATTGCTGATTAAGCTGCTGTAGGAGCGCTAATGGATACCAGAACTATGAAAAAACGCATAAAGCTCATTCGCAACCAGTTAAATAAAAACCGCATAAACTGCCTTATAGTCACAAAACCGGCCAATGTAACTTACACTACCGGTTTTCTGGGCGATGATAGCTGGGCTGTAATAACTATGGTTCAGGTCTATCTTTTAACCGACAGCAGGTACACAGAACAGGCCCGGAAAGAATGCGTCGGATGTAAGATAATCCGGCACGTCGATTCATTACCGCAGGCGGTGGCTAAACTGACAAAAAAACTAAAATCAATTAAGACGGTAACTGTCGAAAAGTCCACCTCGCTCGCTGATTTCGAGCAGTTGAAAAAAACAGTTAAAGTTCGGCTCAAAACCTCCACAAACGTTATCGAAACTATCCGTAGCTGCAAAGATAGCAGTGAAATTATGGCTGTCAAAGCCGCCTCGCGCATAGCGGCAAAAGCCCTTAAACAAACTCTGCCGTATATCAAGCCGGGCATAACAGAAAACGAATTAGCCGGAATGCTGAATTTTCAGATTAGAAAGCTCGGTGCAGCAAACAGCTTCGATACGATTGTTGCTTTTGGCCCAAATGCCTCACGTCCCCACCATCAGCCTGGCACAAGAAAGCTCAAACGCAGAGACACTGTACTAATAGACTTCGGCGCCAAATACAAAGGTTACTGCTGCGATATTACCAGATGTTTTATTGTTGGCAGTCCGATCGCCTTTTATCAAAAGGCCTATGATACTGTGCAAGAGGCCCAAACCGCCGCTATTAAAATGATAAAAGACGGCGTCGAAATTAGCAAAGTCGATACCGCCGCAAGAAAGGTGATTCACAAGAGTGGTCTTCCGGTTTACGGCCACGGCACAGGACACGGTCTCGGTTTGGAAGTTCACGAGCTGCCTGTTATCAATCCGAGGAACAAAAGCAAGCTCGAAGCAGGCCAGATTATTACCGTAGAACCCGGCATATATATCCCCGGCAGACTTGGTATCCGAATAGAAGATGATATCCTCGTAACTAAAACCGGCTGTCAGATATTAACACATAATTACCCACACACACTTTTTCTTCGTGCTAAATAGGGATAAATTTTTATTTGTCTAACGAAAATAGTAAGCTATAATAGAAAGTAGTTCGCTAGGGGTGGTTCAGCACCAATTGAGCTTTCTGCCTAATTGGTGTGGAACCTGAGAAAAAACCCTTTGAACCTGATCAGGATGGCTGTTAAATTAACAGTGGTGCCTGCGTAGGAAAGCTGTTTGAGTCGATAAATTTGATATCTAATCGCTTCCCGCAGGAAGCGATTTTTGTTTATGCACGGAGTAAAAATGCTTACGCAACTCCAATCAGCCAAAAAAGAGTCAATTACCGAGCAGATGAAACTTGTTGCTGACGCTGAAGGTGTAGGTGCTGAGCTTGTCCGTGATGAGATTGCGGCGGGTCGGCTGATAATTCCTGCGAACAAGATACATCTGAAAAATAATCTAGCGCCGATAGGTATAGGCAGAGCACTCACGACAAAGGTAAATGCGAATATCGGCACAAGCAGCGTACGCTCTTCTGTAGAAGCTGAAATTGAAAAGATGGATGTGGCGCTTTCCGCCGGCGCCGATGCCGTTATGGATTTAAGTACAGGAGGCAACCTCGATGAAACTCGCGAGAAACTATTGGCCTGCTGCCCGGTGCCTTTCGGAACTGTGCCGATTTATCAGGTCATTGAAGGCAGAGACGTCGAGGACATAGACAACAAAACTATCCTTGAGATTATCGAAAGACAGGCAAAGCAAGGTGTCGATTTTTTTACCATTCATGCCGGCGTCTTGAAAGAGCACCTGCCGCTTCTCGAAAAGCGAGTCGCCGGCATCGTTAGCCGCGGCGGTGCACTATTGGCCAAATGGATGTTATATCACAATAAGCAAAATCCCCTGTTTGATATGTTCGATGATTTATGTGACATATTAGCTGAATATGACATAAGTTTTTCTCTCGGCGACGGCCTGCGTCCCGGCTGTATCGCCGACGCCACCGATGATGCACAAATCGCAGAAT